>CAZTNO010000129.1:0-7831 GCA_964614865.1 uncultured Clostridia bacterium | reverse complement strand
CGGCCCGAAAAGATGTCGATGTTCGGCTGCGCGGTGTCGCAGACCTTCCCGCTGGACAACGTCTCGCGCATCGAGGTGGTCAAGGGTCCGGCATCGGTGCTGTACGGCAGCGACGCCATGGGCGGGGTGGTGCAGATCTTCACCCGGCGCCCCGAGCGCCCTTTCGAGGCGACCCTCACCACCAGCTACGGCAGCTATCGCACCGCCCAACTCAACCTCAGCGCCGGCGGCAAGAGCGGCAGGCTCCACTTTCTGGCCACCGCCGACCGGCGCTCCAGCGAAGGGCACCTGGCCGATTCGGGCTACCAGGGATCGGCGTTTACCACGCGCCTGGAATACGATTTCGGGGGCGGGGCAGCCCTCTCTTTCCAGGGCAAGTACTTCGACGGAAGAAAGTACGAGCCGGGCTCGATCGACCGTCCCCTGACCGGTTTTTTCAACGACTACCGGCGCGGCGCGGGCGACCTCACCCTGGACGTGGTGCGGGGGACGAGCACCTGGCAGCTCAAGCTGTTCCGCAACTTCGGCACCCACGTCTTCTCCGATGGCTGGGATTCGCAGGATACCACCGACGGGGCGCAGCTGCACTGGCACCGACGCTGGAATCAAAAAGTGCGCAGCAGCGCCGGCCTGGAATGGCGAGGCCTTGCCGGGAACCGCCGCAACCTGCCCGTGGGCAAGTGGCGCAAAAGCGAAACCGCCCTGTTCGCCATGACCGAGCTGGACCCCACCCCCTGGCTATCGCTTTCGGCCGGGGGACGCTGGCAGTACGACGGCCACTTCGGTCAGGCGTTCGTCCCCCAAGCCGGGCTGGTGGTCCATGCCGGGAGCAAAACCGATGTCCGGCTGCACTTCGCCGGCGGGTTCCGCGCCCCCCAGTTCAACGAGCTCTTCCTCTTCCCCGTTTCCAACCCCGATTTGCGCTCCGAACGCTTGTGGAACACCGAGATCGGCGCCACCCACCGCTTTTCCGACCGTTTGCGGGTCAGCGCCAGCGTGTTTCGTCTGCGCGGTCGCGATTTCATCGAGCTGGCCCCGGCGCCCGGAAAAAAGCCGCCGTTCCGCTTCCAGAACGTCTCGCAGATCGACTTCTTCGGCTACGAGGCCGGCTTCGAGGCGCTGCTGGGGCGCGCCGTCACCACCCGGCTGTCGTACACCCACCTCGACCCGGGCACCAAGACCACCGGTCGCCCGGGACACAAGTTGGACGGCCTGTTGCGGTTTTCCCACCGCCAGTTCACCGCCGACCTCACCCTGCTTTGGGTGGCGGATTACTTTGGCCGCGACGGCGGGGAACGCAGGCTTCCCGACCACACGGTGATCGACTCCCGGCTCGGCCTCGCTGTGTCCAGCAGGCTGGAGATCTACCTGGAATTGCGCAACCTGCTCGACGAAAACTACCTGGTCTACTTCGACCTCCCCGGCACCGAGAGCGGCCCCTACCGGATGCCGGGTCGCCACCTCAATCTGGGTGTCCGCCTCCGGTTCTGAGCGGGAGGAACCAGGCCGGAGAAAAGATTCTCCGCATTGCCCGCAGAATTTTTCAACGGGCCAGCGTCAGAAAGTTGCGTTCAGAACCTTGCGCAGGGCCTGCAACCCGGCCAGCGGTTCGCTGCCGGTATCGCACACCCCGCCGGTCAGCGCGGCGATCCGGCTGAAGGCGGCGTACAGGTCGCTTGAATCCTCGAAGGTCTCGCCGGTCGCAAACTCCCCTTTGGTCTTCACGTAGAGGAAGTGGAGCTTTACGGGAACCTGGCGAAAAAAACCGGCCAGGGCGTCGACATCGAAGGGGGGGAGGAGATTGTCGGTGAAGAACAGTGCGTTGGCCTGCATGGCAAAAACCGGGTCGGCCAGTGCCTTCATCGTCTCCCGGCTGGGCACCGGCCGGTTTTCCTGTTCGACCAGCAAGACCAGGTGGTTCTCCCCTTCTTGATCGCGAAAAGGCGCCGCCAGCCCCTCGAGCCGGGCCCGGTCGAGCGGTCGCAGTTGCCGCAGGTTGGCGAGCGCCTGGCCGTAGCTCATGAACCGGTTGCGCAGACTGACCTGGGTGCTGTCGGACACTTCGCCGATCACCATGGCGCCGATGCCCGCGACCAACTCCCTCATCTCGCGGAGGATTTCGCGGGGCTCGTTCGCCGCCCGGGCGACATCGCGGCGGATTCGGCTCTGCATTTTGGCGATCAACTCGTCTTTGGGCCCGGCCAGGGTGGCCGCGGAAAAACCGTAGAAGCGCTCCGGCGAGTGGATCACCAGCTGGTCGCCGGGCCGCAGCAGCTCGCGGAACACGTAGTCGACCGCGGCTTCCAGCCCGCAGGAACTATCCCGGAAGGCGAAGTAGACGACCAGGTTGCGACGCTCGCCAGAACCGGGAGAAACGGGCTTTTCCGCGGCCAGCGGCAGAGCGGACAGGATCAGGAATAATAGAGTTCGCAGGAAGCGGGGCATGACTACTTGGCCGACTGCCAGTGGGCCATGACCGCCTTGAGTCCGGCCACGGGCTCGGACAAGGTCTCGCAGATGCCACCGGTGGCCTTGGCGATCTTGCTGAAGGCACCGTAGATGTCGCCCGAGTTCTCGAACTGGTTGCCGCTGAGGAAGGCGCTCTTGGCGTTGACGTAGACGAAGTGCTGGGCCAGCGGGATCCCCTGGAAAAAAGTGGTCAGGGCCTCCACGTCGAATGGCTCCTTGAGGTTGTCGGTGGAGAATAGTTCGTTGGCCTGGAAGGCGAACAGCGGCACCTGGCGCAGGGTGTTGAGCGCTTCCCGGCTGGGGATCGGCCGCGACTCGCGCTCGAACAGGATGACGATGTGGTTTTCGCCCGGCTGGCCGCGGAAGGCGCCGGCGAGCTGGCGCAGCGAGGCGTCGTTGATCTTGCGCAGCTGGTTGAGGTTGGCCAGCGCCTGGCGGTAGTTCATGAACAGGTTGCGCATGTCCACGGTGCCGGGCTGCCCCCCGCTCATCCCCGCGCCCAGGTCCTGGCTGGTGTTGCCCGAGTTGGCCTCGATGTTGCGAGTGGCCAGCTCCAGCTCCTTGATGACCTGCTTGTAATCCTGCGCCGCCTTGGCGATGTCGCCGCGCAGCTTGTCGCGCATCATGGCGGCCAGCTCGGCCTTGGGCTTGGACAGGGTGGCCCGGGAGAAACCGTACAGCCGCGCCGGCGACTGGATGATCAGCTGGTCGTTGGGGCCGAGCATCTGGTTGAAGATGTAGTCGACTGCCTGCTCGACGCCGCTGGTGTTGTCGATGAACTCGAAGAAGACCACCAGGTTGCGTTGGCCCCCCTCGGCAGCCAGCGGGGCAGTGCCCGCCCCGAGCAACGCACTCAGGGTGATGGTAATGATCAAGGAAACGAGAATACGGCGCATGGGATCCTCCTTCGCATCAGCGAACAGGAAAACACTACCACAAAGCCAGTTCCATTCCTAGCATCGGGGGCCGCGGAAGGATTCAGGAACCCGGGATGCGCCCCGCAAAGCAAGCACTGCGGGAGGGGGGACTCGAACCCCCACACCTTGCGGCACCAGATCCTAAGTCTGGCGTGTCTGCCATTCCACCACTCCCGCCTGCGGATCACCACCTTACCACGCCGCGGCGGGCCTTGTCAAACCTCGCTTTCGGGCAATTCCCAGGGGTCGCCAAAAAAAATTCACCTCCCCCCTTGACACCCGAAGAAAACGATACTATTATGGGTATGTTAATGAACACTAACATTACCATGAAAACCGTTCGCAAGCCGCACATCCCGCGGCAGCACCAGATCGTCGCCGCCGCCGTCGCCCTGATCGAAGAGGGGGGGATGGACGCCCTGACGGTCAAGGCCATCGGCGCCCGCGTCGGCTTCTCCGATGCCGCCGTCTACCGCCACTTCGCCTCCAAGGGGGCGATCCTGGGGGCTATCGCCGACCGTTTCGCCGTCGCCTCGCTGCGCCTGCTGGACGACCTGCGCTCGGGCGGCAGCGATTCGCTGGCCCTGGTCCGGCAGTTCTTCCTCGACCGGCTCAAGGTTTTTGCCACCGACCCGGTGGCCCTGGCGGTGATGTTTTCCGAAGACCTGTTCCGCTCCGAGCCCGAACTGGCCGCCAAGGTCGACCAGATCATGGTCGCCCACCAGCGGATCCTCATGGACTCTCTGGCCTCGGGGCAACGGCGGGGCGAAATCGTCGCCTGCCCATGCTCCCACCTCTTTCTGGCCGTGATCGGCGCCCTCCGCCTGCTGGTTTCGCAGTGGCGGGCGTCGGGCCGCAGTTTCGACTTGATCGCCGCCGGCGAGGCCCTGTGGGCGACCCTGGCGGCGTTACTCGCCCATCCAAACGGAGGAAAAAACCCATGAAACGAAGCATCATCCGCATCGATCCCGACCGCTGCAACGGCTGCGGGGCCTGCATCCCCGGCTGTCCCGAAGGGGCTTTGCAGGTCATCGACGGCAAGGCCCGACTGGTCTCCGACCTCTTCTGCGACGGGCTCGGCGCCTGTCTAGGCACCTGCCCCCAGGGGGCCATCGAGGTCGAAGAGCGCGAGGCCGAGCCTTATGACGAACGACTGGTGATGGCCAATATTGTCCCCCAGGGCGAAAACACCCTGCGCGCCCACCTGCGCCACCTCAAAGGGCACGGCGAACTCGGCCTGCTGGCCGAGGCCGAGGCCTACCTGAGGGAAAAGGGGCTGGCGGTACCCGACCTCGAGGAGAAAAGCGAGAAGCACGGCCACGGTTCCGCTTCCGGTTGCCCCGGTTCGCAGCTGCGCGACCGCCGCCACGAGGCTCCCCCTTCGGCCGCCCCCACCCCGGGCGGGGCTTCCGCCCTGCGCACCTGGCCGGTCCAGCTCCACCTGCTCAACCCCCAGGCCGCCCTGTTCGACCACGCCGATTTGCTGGTAGCAGCCGACTGCACCGCTTTTGCCTGCGGCGCGTTCCATGCCGATTTCCTGGCCGGACGCGTGCCGCTCATCTTCTGCCCCAAGCTCGACGGGGCGGCAGAAGAATACGCAGACAAACTCACCGCCATCCTGGCCGGGCACGACATCCGCACGATCACCGTGGTGCGCATGGAGGTCCCCTGCTGCGGCGGCACCTCCGCCCTGGTCCGTACGGCCCTGGCCCGCTCGGGAAAAACGGTGCCGGTACGCGAGGTGGTCGTCGGGCTCGACGGCCAGTTGCGGAGCTGAGCTGATGGTCTTCGGTACTCCCGCGGCGACCGGTTGCCGGGGTTTTTATCTTAAACAAGTACAAAAATAGGTTATCCAAGGAGGAAACATGTTCTGCTTTCAATGTCAGGAAACGGCGAAGAATCAGGGGTGCACCGTCCAGGGGGTGTGCGGCAAGAGCGACGAGGTCGGCCGGATGCTCGACTTGCTGATTCACACCGCCAAAGGGATCTCGGTGTGGGGGGAAAAGGCCCGGGCGATCGGTACCAGCGATGACGAGGTCGACCTGTTCGTGGCCGAGGCCCTGTTCTCCACCATCACCAACGTCAACTTCGATCCCGAACGGATCGAACCGCTGATCCGGCGCGGCCTCGCCCTGCGCGACCGCATCCGCGACCTCTTTTTGAAGGGCTATCAGGCAAAAAACGGCCACGAGTTTGCTGGCCCCCTGCCCGCCGCCGCCACCTGGACCCCCGGGGAGGACAGAGCCACCTGGCTGGCCCAGGCCGAGGCCGTGGGGGTGAAGTCGGCCCAGGACCCGGACATCCGCTCGCTGCGGGAATTGCTGATCTACGGATCCAAAGGGATCGCCGCCTACGCCGACCATGCCTACGTGCTGAGCCACGCCAACCCGGCCGTTCTGACCTTCCTGCAAAAGGCCCTGGCTGCCACCACCGACGACAGCCTGACCGTCGGCGATCTGCTGCCGCTGGTACTGGAAGCGGGCAAGAATGCGGTCGACGCCATGGCCCTGCTCGACCGGGCCAACACCGAAACCTACGGCTCGCCCGAGATCACCCAGGTCTTCACCGGCACCGTGGCCGGCCCCGGCATCCTGGTGTCGGGCCACGACTTGCTCGACTTTGAAGAGATCCTCGAGCAGACGGCAGGGACCGGGGTGAACATCTACACCCACGGCGAGATGCTGCCGGCGAACGCCTACCCGGCCTTCAAGAAGTATCCCCACCTGATCGGCAACTTCGGCACCTCGTGGTTCAACCAGCAGAAAGAGTTTGAGGAGTTCGGCGGCGCGGTGGTCATGACCACCAATTGTATCCAGAAACCCCGCGACTCTTACCAGGGGCGCATCTTCACCACCGGTCTGGTGGCCTGGCCGGGGCTGCCCCATATCCCTGCCCGCAGCAAAGGCGGACGCAAAGACTTCTCGGCGGTGATCGAGAAAGCCAAAAGCCTGGGCAGCGTGGTCCAGAAGGGCGGCCAGAAGATCCCCATCGGGTTTGCCCACGACACGGTTTTGGGGCTGGCCGATCAGGTGGTCGCTGCGGTCAAGGCGGGCGCCATCAAGCGCTTCGTGGTCATGGGCGGTTGCGACGGGCGCCACCGCGAGCGCGAGTACTTCACCGAGTTCGCCAAAGCCCTGCCCATGGACACGGTGATCCTCACCGCCGGCTGCGCCAAGTACCGCTACAACATGCTCGACCTGGGCAATATCGGCGGCATTCCGCGGGTGCTCGACGCGGGGCAATGCAACGACTCGTACTCGCTGGCCATCATCGCCCTGAAACTCAAAGAGGTGTTTGGGGTGGCCGATGTCAACGACCTGCCCATCTCGTTCAACATCGGCTGGTACGAACAGAAGGCGGTGGCCGTACTGCTGGCCCTCCTCTACCTGGGCTTCAAGAACATCCACCTGGGGCCCACCGTGCCGGCATTCCTGTCACCGAACGTGGTGAACGTGCTGGTCGACAAGTTTCAGATCCACCCGACCACCTCGGTGGAGGGTGACCTGCCGCAGGTGATGGCGGGACACTGACGAAAGATTGCGGGCCGGGTGCCGCCATGTAGGGGCAGGTTTCAAACCTGCCCCTACCCCGGTTCCGCCCGTATCAAGGAGAATTCTCATGGAAGAAATCAGGACGCTTACCGACATGATCGCCGTCCAGCCCCAGTCGATCGTTTCCCAGACCCTGCTCGAGCGGGGCAACGGCACCGTGACCCTGTTCGCCTTCGATGCCGGCCAGAAACTCAGCGAACACACCGCCCCTTTCGACGCCATGGTTTACGTGCTCGAGGGCGAGGTGGAGATCCACATCGCCGGCGAACTCCATCGGCTGGGCAGCGGCCAGCTGGTGGTGATGCCGGGCGGCAAACCCCACGCGGTGCGCGCCACCAAACCGCTCAAGATGCTGCTGACCATGATCCGCGGCTCCTGAGGCCCCCCCCGATTTGATAACGGGGGCCACTCGCGCTATAATTCGGGTGACCCGTTTGGAGTGCCGATATGGACCGGATTTACCTCGACAACAACGCGACCACCCTGGTCGACCCGCGTGTGCGGGATGCGATGGACCCGTTCTTTTGCCGGAGTTACGGCAACCCCAACTCGCTGCACAGTTTCGGCACCGAGGTGCACGAGGCCATGCGCATCGCCATGGACCGGCTCTACGCCGGCATTGGCGCAAAAGACGACGACGACATCCTGATCAACTCCTGCGCCACCGAAGGAGCTAATCACGTGCTGAAGGGGGTCTGGTTCGACCAGATCCGCTCCGGCCGCAAAGACCACATCATCACCACCCAGGTCGAACACCCCTGCGTGAAGGGCACCTGCCAGTTCCTGGAAACGCTCGGTACCCGAGTCACCTACCTGCCGGTGAACGCCGACGGTATCGTCACCCCGGCGATCCTGGCGGCGGCCCTCGCTGCCGAACGCACCGCGCGGGTGTCG
>CAZTNO010000128.1:0-7866 GCA_964614865.1 uncultured Clostridia bacterium | reverse complement strand
TTCCGAAGAATTACTCAATAGGTTTTTGGCTTCCATCTGGGAAATGTGGGGTAAAGGTGGTTTTGTATCCCCACCAGAAAGAGGCCCAGGCCCCGTGTGTTCCGGCCCAGATGACCGCAAAGTAGTCGATCCGCCCATCGCCGTCGTTGTCGTACTGGGCAAAGTCGTGCCCCTGGCTGTCGTAGTAGGAAAGCGCTTCCTTGAGCAGTGTTTCTCGTCCGGTCGAATCCTCGACGACGCTGGAGCGGGCATAGGGGGTAGTGTACCAGCCCAGGACGTTGCCCGAGATTTCGAGCTGGTTGGTGGAGGACCGGCGATAGAAATTGCGCAGACTCTCGTAGGGGAAGTCTCCCGTCCCGTCCCCGAACACCCTGGAGTTGATCACTTCCTGGGTATCCCCGGCAATATGCGGGGTGTCGCTGAAGTCGATCAGCAACACCAGCATCTTGACGGGCCCTTTGGTCGGCATTCCCCGCCAGGCCGGGGGCGGGGCCAGGATGCCGTCGATTTCTTTGGCACTGAGCCCTCGTTTTTCCAGAGCCAACCGCTGGCAGTTGTATTGGAACCGGGTGACGAGGCGAGGAGCGACCTTGTGGTTGCCGAGCTCCCGGGCAAAACGCAAACTCCCAGCCAGGGACCCTTCCTTGGCCAATCGCTTGAGTTCACCCGCAGGAGGAGGCTCCATGGCGACCGATAGGGATGCCAAGGCAGCCAAAACCATGAATACAAGCGATTTTTTGAATACTGGTCCCACAAATGCCTCCTTTCAGGCCCACTTCCAAAAAAAAAGCCAGCGAAGAGTATACTTGCCGCCCCGGTTCACGATAAGATCTGCCCCGCAAAAGCCAAAGCCTTCCCCCATGGGCAGCAGTCACCCCTTGGTCAGATAGTGGTCATGCAAAAGCCGCACCATGGCCGCATTGTCGCCATGGCCGGTTTTCTGGGCCGTAATCCGCGCCTGGATGCCCCGGCCCAGCAGGTAGAAATCGCCCATGATGTCGAGGATCTTGTGCCGGGCGAGTTCCTCGGGAAAGCGGAGCTGGGTGTTGATGATCCGATCCTGGTCGATCAGGATGACGTTGTTGAAGCGCCCCCCTTCGGCCAGCCCCATGTCGGCCAGTTTGTTGAGCTCTTCCATGAAGCCGTAGGTACGGGCAGGGGCGATTTCGCGCAGGAAGTCTTCGGGGCAGGTCATGACGAACTCGTAGGTTTGGGAACCCAGCGGTGGCGGGTAGACGCAGGTGTAGCGCACGGCGAATCCGGGATAGGGTTCCACCCGGATGAACTTTTCACCCTCGCCCGCCGAGCCGATCTGGAAGGTGCGGTCGACTACCAGGTCGGGGATCATGGCCTCCTGCTCGACCACCCCGCTCTCCTGGATGAAGTCGTACAGGCCGATCGCCGATCCGTCGAGGATGGGCACCTCCCTGGTGATCTTGACGGCCAGGTTGGTGATACCGACAGCGTGGAGCACCGCCATCAGGTGCTCGATGGTATGGGCGACCAATCGTTCCCGGCGAATCGAGGTGGCATACCCGGTGGAATCCAGGTACTCGATGTTGGCCGGAATGTACCCCTCCTCGGAAATGCTCTCGAAGCGGATCCCCTTGCCCGGCGGCAAGGGCTGGATGGCCAGGCCGGTTTTTTCACCCGAGTGCAGGCCGATGCCGTAGCAGATGTGGCTGGAGGCGACGGTCTTCTGGGGACGCACCGGGGCCACATCGGCGCCGTCCCACTCGATCACCCCGGTGTTGCCGCGAACGATCTTCTTGGCTTCGGCAGCCGAGAGCGGCGCTCCCCCCTGCCCCAAAACCGCCTTGAGCTTGCGGTTTTCCTCGAGCACCTGTCGGTACTCGAGCCCGCGCTTCAAGGCAAAAATCACCTTGTCGAGGCTCAGCGGTTTTTCCAGGAAGTCGTAGGCGCCCGCCTTCATGGCCGAAACGGCCGCCGAGATCGAGCCGTGTCCCGACATCATGATCACGATCTGGTTGGGATCTTCGGTCAGGATCTGGCGCATGACCTCCACCCCGTCCATCCCGGGCAACCAGATGTCGAGAAAAATCGCGTCGGGAGAGACATTGCGGAACTTCTCCAGCCCCTCTTCACCGTTCTGGGCAAAGAAGACCTTGTAGCCCTCATCCTCCAGGATCGAAGCCAAAGAAACCTGAATGTTCTTTTCGTCGTCGACGATCAGCACCTTTTTCATGTCCCTGATTATACTGTATCGGAGGGCGAAAATGAAGGTCGTCACCTTGTCCCGAAGGGCCCCTTGAGATATAATGGCGCCATGTTCAAGTCGATCCTGACGCTTGTCGCCGCCTGGCTGGTTCCAGGTCTGGGCCACCTCCTGCAACGCAAGGTGTTCAAAGGGGTATCCTTTCTGATCGGCATCTCGGCCCTGCTGGCCATGGGATTGCTCATGCAAGGGAAGTTCTACGACACCCGCAGCCTGCACCCCCTGCTGTTGCTCGGTTTCTTTGCCGACCTCGGCAACGGCGTCTTCTTCCTGCTGATCCGCCTGACCGGCCTCGGCAACGGAGACATCCGCGCCGTCACCTACCACTACGGCACCACCTATCTGGCCTGTGCCGGGCTCCTCAACTACCTGGCCGCCCTCAACGCCTTCGACATCGCCCGGGGGAAACGACCGTGATCTTTCAAAGCCATCTGCTTTCGATGCTGGTTTTAGCCGCCATCAGTTCTTATCTCCTTTCGCTGATCAAATTCGACGATCGCCGGGAGATCGGCCGCCATTTCGTCCGCCTGTTCCTCACCCTCGCAGGCAGCGTGGTGGCCTTCAGCTGGGTGATGAGCCTGATCTAATTCCCCTCCCCGCCTCCCGACTTGCTTTTCAGGTTGTACTTCTCGATCAGGTAGCGCATCGAGCGGTAGTTCAACTTCAGCAAATCGGCGGTGCGCTTGATGCTCCCTTTGCAGCGCTCCAGGGCGGTGACGATGATGCGCCGGCTGATGTCGTCGATGGTGACGTTGAAATCGAAATCGTCCTGTTCCAGCATGGAATCCAGGTCGGACAGCAATCCCGGGGAACGGGCCACATGGAACACCAGTTCCGAGGGCAGGGAACTCAAACTGATCTGCTCTCCGCGTTCCAGAGCCACCGCCCTTTCGATGAAGTTTTCCAACTCGCGAACGTTGCCCGGCCAGTGGTAGTTCATGAAGTAAGGGACCACGTCGCTATCGAACCCAGCGATCGACTTGGCGAATTTCTTGTTGTAGTGCTGGAGGAAACTGGGCATCAGCACTTCGATATCGTCCTTGCGCTCGCGCAGGGGGGGGACCCGGATCGAGATCACGTTCAACCGGTAGTAGAGATCGGAGCGGAACTCCTCGCTCTTCATGCTCTCGATCAGGTCCCGGTTGGTGGCGGCGATGATGCGCACGTCGATCTTGATCTCGTGATTACCCCCCACCCGGCGAATCACCTTTTCCTGGAGGGCCCGCAGCAATTTGACCTGCATTTTCTGCGACATTTCGGCGATCTCGTCCAGAAACAGGGTCCCCCCGTCGGCCATTTCGAAGAGCCCCTCCTTGTCTTTGTAGGCGTCGGTGAACGCTCCCTTCAGGTGGCCGAACAATTCGCTCTCCAGGAGATTTTCGGGCAAGGCGCCACAGTTCACCGAAACGAACCGCCCGCTCGACCGGTTGCTCTTGGCATGGATCGCCCGGGCGATCAGCTCTTTGCCGGTCCCGCTTTCGCCGGTGATGAGCACGGTGGAGTCGGTGGAGGCGATCTGGTGGATCAGGTCGAAGATCTTGAGCATGCGGGGGTTGACCCCGATGATGTTCTCGAACTTCTCCTGTTCGTGGAGGAGCCCTTTCAGGGCGACGTTCTCTTTGACCAGATCGCGCTGGTGAAGCGACTTTTGCAAGACGAGCTTGAGCTCGTCGAGGTTGAACGGCTTGATCAGGTAGTCCTCGGCCCCGAGTTTCATGGCCTCCACGGCATCGCCCGCCGAGGCATAGGCGGTCACCATGATCACCGGCAACTCGGGCAGGATGGCCTTGATCTTCTTGAGCAGTTCGATGCCCGACAGATCGGGCATCTTGATGTCCGAGATGACCAGGTCGAAGGAATCCTCCTGCAACCTGCGCAGGGCGTGACTCCCGCTTTCGGCCTCCACGGTCCGGTACCCTTCGCGGGCCAGCACGATGGCCAGCATGTTGCGGATGCTCTGGTCGTCGTCGACGATCAGGATGGTGATTGGGTTTGTAGCCATACGGTCACCTCGGTGCCTCGATTCTTTTCCGACTGAATGGCGATCGCGAAGTGGTGTTCGTCGACGATCCGCTTGACCAGCGCCATCCCCAGCCCGATCCCCGAAGAAAAGCGGGAATAGAACGGGGTGAATACCTTTTCCTGCTCTTCCCGGCTCATGCCGACGCCCGTGTCGGAGATTTGCAGCACGGCCCCCGCGGCTTCCGGCCGCAGGGTGACGACCACCGTGCCCTCGGACATCGATGCCTTGATGGCGTTGTTGAGCAGGTTCCAGAGCAACTGCTTGATCTTGCCGGGATCGGCCCGGGCCACAATGGGTGGATCGTACCTGCGCTCGAAGCGGATCTGGCGGTGGGAAACCGACAGCATTTCCACCACCTCGTCGACCATGGCGCTCAAATCGAAAGGGACGCTTTCCACCGGGGTGACGCGGGTGTAGTTCAAAAAACCCTCGATCGATCGGGAGAGTCGATCCGATTCCCGCACGATGATCTCCATCAGGCGCTGTTGTCCCGCCTCGAGGGTCAGATCTCCCTTCAAAAACTGCACCGATCCCGAAATCGAGGCCAGCGGGTTGCGGATTTCGTGGGCGATGCTCGCCGCCATCTGGCCGATCAGGGCCAGGTGTTCGCTCTCTTCCAGGCGACGGGAGATGGATTTCATCTCGGTCAGGTCGGTGATCAGGAAAACGAACAGCTGGTGGTAGGTAGAGAACTTCTCCAGCACCGACACCGAGACACCGAGCGGGTAGGCACCGAAATTTCGCTCGAAGTAGTGCCGGCTGTGGGAAGAGGACATCGACCGCACGTGGCCAAGCTCATCGGGGGGGAGGAGCAATGAGAAGATGTCGCCCCCCACGGCAATCCCCAGTATCTGGGTTGCCTTCTTGTTGCAGGAAACCACCCGCCCGTCCCGATCGCACGTGACAAAACCGTTCTCCATCACCTCGAGCACCGAGCCGTTGAGTTGCACGAGGTCGAGCAGGTCCTCGCGGACGTGGGCCAGTTCCTCGCGAGTTCGCCGGATTTTCTCGAAGTAGTAGGCGAAGAGGACGCTCATCCCGGCAAACGAGATGAACGCCATGACCAGGTTGTAGACAAAGGCGCCGATGGCGATATCGGGCGGCTCCATCCCGGGGTAATACGGGATGATGCGCAAGTAGAGCAGATCGGCCAGGGTGCCGAAGACGACGAAGGCGATGGTCGCGGTCAGCAGCGTTTCGTAGCGGGAAAGGAAAATGGCGGAGACCAGGATGGGCAGCAGGTAGAGAAAGTAGAAAGGGCTGCCGATCCCCCCCGAGAGATAGACCAGGAAGGAGATGATGGCCAGATCGGCCCCGATTTGCCCGTACAGCAGCCAGCGCCTGCCGAGCACCCGCGACAGCGGGATGAAGAGCAAACTGAGCACGATGGCGGTACTGAGTGCGATCAACAGGGGGGTGACCGGAAAGGGGGTGGGGAAAAAAAGGGTGATCAGGATCGAGGTGAAGAGCAGGCCCGACAGGATGGCGATGCGGATCGAATTCAGGTAGTGAACCCGGCGCAGATCGTGGCTGGAGGAGGAAACGGGACTCACCGCGAACTGCCCTGATGAAACAGCGGATGCGGGGCCTCGCCGGACACGGCCCGTTTCCAGGGGCCGTGTCCGGTTCGGGATACGTTGCCGGTCAACCGATCTTGCTGATGATATCGAAGAGGGGGAGGTACATGGCCACGATGATCGAACCGACGATACCGCCGAGGAACAGGATCATGATGGGCTCCATCAACGAGACCAGGGCCGAGACCGCATTGTCGACCTCTTCGTCGTAGAAGTCGGCCACCTTGCCCAACATGGTGGACAACGAACCGGTCTGTTCGCCGACCGCCACCATCTGGGTCACCATGTAGGGGAATATCTTGGTCTCTTCCCAGGATTCCCACAGGGGTTTCCCTTCCTGAACCGCAAAGCGGGAACGGAACACCGCGTCCTCGATGATGGAATTGCCCGCAGTTTTCGACGTGATGGTCATGCTCTCGATGATTTCCACACCCGAAGTCAGCAAGGTGGCCATGGTGCGGGTGACCCGGGCCACGCCGACCTTCAGCAGCAGGGTGCCGAACACCGGGATGCGCAACTTGATGCGATCGATCGCCCGGCGTCCCTTGTAGGTCCTGTTGTATGACCGGTAGGCAAACACCAGGCCGACCAGCCCGAGGACGATGAAGAGGAAGTTGCTGGCCATGAAGTGGGAGAAGTCGATCACGATCTGGGTCGGGACGGGAAGCTCGGCCCCCAGTTGGCTGAACATGTTCTCGAACACGGGGATGACCTTGAGCATGATCACCGAAACCAGGATGGCGGCGATGATGACGACCGCGATCGGGTAGGCCATGGCCGCCTTGACCTTGCCCATCAGCTTGGTCATATTCTCGATGTACTGGGAGAGACGGAGCAGGATGGTGTCGAGGTTGCCCGACGCCTCGCCGGCCTGGATCATGGAGCAGTAGAGATCATTGAACACCGAGGGGTGCTTGCGCAGGGCGTTGGAGAGGTTGGAACCCGCCTCGACGTCTTTTCGCACCTCGGTCAACACGTTCTTGAAATAGGCGTTCTTCTGTTGCGTCCCCAAAATGCCGATCGCCTGGGTGATCGGCAATCCGGCGTTGAACATCACCGACAGCTGCCGGTTGAATACCGAGATCTCTTTCAGCGGGACATGCTTGCGACCGCCGATGAAAGGGATCTTGAAGGACGATTTCTTGCGTTCGATGCTGAGGGTCTGGATCTGTTCCTTTTCCAAAGCCAGCACCACGTCCTGACTGGATCGGGCGGAACGCTCCCCCTCGATGATGGTGCCGATTCGGTTCTTGCCTCGATATTTGAATACGGGCATCTCCGGTTCTCCTTAAAAGCTCCGCGATTTGGACGCGGGCTGGGCGGGTGCTTGCTGGGGACGGAACTGGCCTGAACTTGCCGCTTGCCCCCGGTTGATCAATTCCTGCAGCTCCTCGGCGTTGTGGGAGACGCTGAGGGCCAGTTCCAGGGTGATGTCGCGCTTGAAGTAGAGGTGGGCCAGCGACTGGTTGAAGGTGATCATGCCGTACTTTTCCTGGCCGGTCTGCATGGTGGAATAGATCTGGTGGATTTTGTTGTCGCGAATCAGGTGACGGATCGCGGCATTGGGGACCAGCACCTCGACCGCCAGCACTCGCCCCCGGGCATCGGATCGCGGCAACAGCGACTGGGAGACGATCCCCTCCAGGTTCATCGACAACTGGGTGCGGACCTGATCCTGTTGGTGGGGGGGGAACACGTCGACGATACGGTTGATGGTCTGCGAAGCCGAATTGGTGTGCAGGGTGGCAAAGGTCAGGTGGCCGGTTTCGGCGATGGTGATGGCCGCCTGGATGGTCTCGAGGTCGCGCATTTCACCGATCAGCACGACGTCGGGGTCCTCGCGCAGCACCGAACGCAAGGCCAGCGGAAAACTCTTGGTGTCGGCGTGGAGTTCCCGCTGGTTGACCATCGCCTTGTGATGGGAGTGGAGGTACTCGATCGGGTCCTCGATGGTGATGATGTGGAGCGACTGCTCTTTGTTGATCTTGTCGAGCATTGCCGCCAGGGTGGTGGTCTTGCCCGACCCGGTG
>CAZTNO010000127.1:0-7926 GCA_964614865.1 uncultured Clostridia bacterium | reverse complement strand
GATCACCCTGTTGCTTTTCCTGGGCACCTTGTTGCCGCTGCCGGCCCAGGAGGCGGCCGACATCGAGAAGTTGTTGTCCGAGGGCAAGAAAGCCTATGCCAACGGCGACTTCCAGGATGCCGTCCACAAGCTGTCGCTGGCGGTCACCCTGGTCAAGAACAAGAACGACTTGCAAGGGGCCTACCTTGCCCTGGCCCAAACCTACTTCACCATTGGCAACACCATCGATACCGAGCGATGCGTTAACAAGATTCTGGAGCTGAACCCAAACCTGGCGCTCAGCTCCGATCTGTACAGCCCGAAATTCATCAACCAGTTCGATCTGGTACGGCGGGCCAACCTGGTCCGGATCTCCTTTCTTGGCGTCGAGGGCAACGAACTCTTCGTCGACGAGATTCCGGTCGGTAAAGGGCAGCAAGTCGAGACCCGGCTGCTCCCCGGTCGTCACCAGGTGCGGCTGGTCAAACAGGGGAAAGAGGTGCTTTCCCGGGAAATCATTGTCGACAAGGACAGTGACCAGATCGACCTGGCCCGGCTGCCCGGCGTTCAGGCCGGGGGTAAAGTGGAACGGGAAGGGCCCGCCCGAACTGGCCCCGTGGCCAAAAAAAAGGGCAAGAAAGGGATATTCTTGATCGCAGGAGCCGTGGTGCTGGCCGCCGTGGCCGCCGTCCTGCTGCTCAAGAAATCGGGCCAGGACACCCTGGTCGATGAGGAGGTGGCGATCGGTTCCGATGGCGGATCGGCCACCCTGCGTTTCCATGCCGAAGCGGGCGATCGCCTGAAAATCACCATGACGGCGATCAACAACCCGCAGATGGAGCCCTACGGCTACATCGAGCTCCCCGATGCCTCGTGGGGCGAGTACTGGCCCCCCTGCGAAGCGGCCAAAAACGGGTTCAACCAGGGCACCTACACCATGCCCCAAACCTCCGACTACACCATGGCGGTGTTCGACGCGGCCAACCTGGGCGGCAGAGTCCACGTGGTGATCGAAAAGATCTAGAAACGACGTCGTTGCCGACGGCAACAGCGCCGAGGTCGACGGCCCTCCCCGGGGGGCTTTTGCGGCCCCCTGTTCGCTGAAAATCCCGCGCAGTCCCTTGGTTCCCGATTTGACAGGGGGGGCGGAATCTGCTATCCTTGGCCTTGGGAAACATGGCCAAAAAGCACGCAGTGACGTTGATCGAGCCCGTTTGTTGCCGGGCGTACCCGTTGGCAATTCCCCACTCTACCGAGGAGGTTCGATGATCCGCATTTTGGTCGCCGACAGCCTCTCCCCTCGCGCCATTGAAAAAATCAACGAGATCGCCGAATTCGAGGTGATCGAGCGCACCGGCCTGTCTCCCGCCGAATTGACCCGCGAACTTTCCGCCGTCGAAGCGGTGGTGATCCGGGGCCGCACCTCCCTTTCCGCCGAATCGATCGCCGCCGCCAGTCACCTGCAGCTCATCGTGCGGGCCGGGACCGACCTCTCCGGCATCGACCTGGGAGCAGCCGCCCAGCGTTTCATCGAAGTGCGCCACACCCCGCTGGCCTCCTCCGTGGCCGTGGCCGAGTTGGCCATCGGCATGATGCTGGCCCTGTGCCGCCAGCTGGCCCCGGTGGCCGTCACCCCCGACGCCCCCCGCGAGCAGTTTGTCTCCGGCATGGAGCTCGCTCACCGCACCTTGGGACTGCTCGGCTTCGGCCGCACCGGTTCCGAGGTCGCCCGGCGCGCCCTGGCCTTCGGCATGAAGGTGGTCTACGCCGACGACCGGCAAATCGCCCCCCTGCCCGGCTCCCGCCAGCTCTCCCGCACCGAAGTGCTGGAGACTTCCGACGTCCTCTCCATCCACCTGCCCCTGACCGACACCACCCGCCACCTGCTGGGCGAGGCCGAGTGTGCCCGCAGGAAACCCGGCGCGCTGCTGGTCCACCTCTCGCGTGGCCAGATCGTCGACTGACTCGCCTTGCGCCAGGCCCTGGCCAGCAAGCGGCTTGCGGGCGTTGCCCTCGATTGCCCCGATTCCACCGCCGATGTGCTCGCGATTCGCCAGGCCGCCGCCAATGTCTGGATCACCCCACGCCTCGCCACCTACACCGGCGAGATCGAAGACCGTTTCGGCGAAGGGGTCATCGCCATTTTGAAAGAGTTCTTCAATGTCTGAGATCGGGAGACCGCCAGCGTCATGATCACTGTCATCGGAAACCGACTGAATTCGGTCAACAAGAAAGTTCTGGAGCGGATGAACAAGCGCGATTTCGAATTCGTCCGCCGCGAAGTCCAGTTGCAGACCCGGCAGGGGGCCCAGTTCATCGAGGTCAATGCCTCCTCGCTGCTGCACAACGAGATCCCCTTTCTGCGGGAGGCCCTGCCGCTTATCGAGGACGCCGGCGGCAACCTGCTGGTGATGAGCGACAACGTCGAGGCCCTGGCCGAGGCGCTGCGGATCTCCAAGCGCGACATCATCGTCGGCTCGGTGGAATACGACACCGGCAAGATCAACGTGCTACTGCCCCTGCTGCGCGACCGTCAGGCCAAATTGGTGGCCCGGGTGCGCGAGAAGAACGACGGTAGCGGCCACCTCTACTCGCCGGAAAAATCGCTGCTCATCGCCCAGCAGTACATCGACTACCTGCTCGACCACGGCATCCATCGCGGCGACATCCTGCTCGACCCGCAGATACTCCCCCTGGAAGACGGTTTCCACAACGGCAAGATCTTTCTCGACACCCTGGAACTGTTCAAGCTCGACTTCCCCCAGGTGAAAACGGTCGCCAACATCTTCCAGCTCTCCGAAGGGCTGCCCAAAAGACAACTGCTCGCCTCCTACTTCCTCAGCCTGGCCTTGTCCAAGGGGCTGGACTACGTGATCACCAACGTCCTGGACGAGAACATCATGGAGGCGATCATCACCACCTTCACGATCATCGGCAAGGACAAGCACCTGCAGGGCTACCTGCAGTACTGCCGAAACCACAAGGATTGCCACCCCAAGGGGCCCAAGAATGGAAGACCGGCGGATAAAAGAGATACTGCTTGAGAAGGATTCCGGCTTCCGGAACCTGTTCCTGGAACACCACGATTTCGAGGAACGCCTCTCCTCGCTGCTTCAGAAAAAAGACAAGTCCGACCTGGAGCGGATCGAGGAGCAGGAGATCAAGAAGAGAAAGCTCTCGTTGAAAGACGAGATGCAAAAGCACATCTGCTCGTTCCGCCAAGGCATGGAATGACGCGGTGGGCAAGGAGGCTCCCATTTATCGGAAAGATCAGGATCCCCGCTTCCGGCGCCGCAGATTGAAGAAGGTCGATTTGTCGGGGTTGACCCGCATCTCCTTTCTCCCCTCGGTGTTCACCTGCCTCAACCTCTTCTTCGGGTTCACCGCCCTGCTGCATATCATCAAGGGCAGCTTTCTCACTGCCACTTTCTGGATCACCGCCTCGGTGATCATGGACGGTTTCGACGGCACCATCGCCCGGTTGACCAAGACCGAGTCCAACTTCGGCGTCCAGCTGGATTCGCTGGTCGACGCCGTCACCTTCGGTTTGGTGCCGGCGGCGATGATCTACTACTGGGGCTTTGCCGGCTCCCACCAGCAGATCGGCAAACTCGTGGCCTTCGCCTTCCTGTCGGCGGGAGTGATCCGCCTGGCCCGCTTCAACGTGTTCAAAGAGGCCGATGCCGTCCCGTCTTCGATCTTCATCGGCTTTCCGATCCCCGGAGGGGCCATGGCCGTTTCGTCGGCGGTGCTCCTCTTCGGCGCCACCCCGCCCGGCAGCGACACCCAGTACGCCCTCTTCTCGCTGTTCTGCTTGGCCGTCTCGTTCCTGATGATATCCAACATCAAGTACCGGACCGCCAAAAAGATCATGAGCAAGCACAGCCTGACCGCGCTGATGCTGGTGGCCCTGGCCGTGGCCAGCATGGTCCTCTATCCTCACATCGCCATCCCCATCCTGACCACGGTCTACATCCTGTCGCCGATCGGGTTCGCCTTTTTTTTCCGCCTGAACCGGAAATCCAGGAACGCGCAGCCCCCCTCCGCTCCGCCCGCGTCCTGACGGTGGGGTCCCCGCCATGAATGGCGAAACGCGCTTCCTGTCGCATTTCCGCCCCTTCCTCTGGCGGTTCGTACTGGCCCTCGGGTTCATGGCTCTGGTGGCGATGTCCACCGCCTTTTTTGCCATCATCATCCAGCCGGTGATCGACGAGTTGTTCATCCAGGGCGGGGGCAAGATCTCGGCCCGCGGGCAGGTGATCCGCGCCCTGATCGTGTCGCGGCTGGGGATCGACGAGCAGAGTCTGGTGCTGGTGCTGCCCCAGCTCCTCTTCGTCGCCTTCCTGAGCCAGGCCACCTTCTCGTTCCTCTCCCTGTACCAGATGAAGACCCTGGGGCTCAAGGTGGTGCGCAACATCCGCGACCAGATCTACCGCAACCTGGTCCACCAGTCGGTCGACTTCCTCTCCAAAAGCCGCACCGGCGACCTGGTGTCGCGGGTGTCCAACGACATCGAGAAGATCAAATCGGCGGTTTCCGAAACCCTGGCGGTCTATATCCGCGAATCGCTGACCCTGGTGGGGCTGCTGGCGGTG
Organism: uncultured Clostridia bacterium; assembly: GCA_964614865.1. Classification (GTDB taxonomy): domain Bacteria; phylum Acidobacteriota; class Aminicenantia; order UBA2199; family UBA2199; genus CAZTNO01. The sequence goes on along the minus strand of CAZTNO010000127.1, from coordinate 3,352 downwards.
ATCTTCTACCAGGACTGGCGACTGGCTTCCATGTCGCTGGTGCTGATCCCCGTGGCGGGCATCCCGCTGGTCGTTTTCGGTCGCAAGGTCAAGAAACGGGGGATCCAGTCGCAAGAGACGATCGGAGAACTCTCCAGCTTCATAAGCGAGTCGGTGACCGGCCACAAGATCGTCAAGGCCTACAACATGGAGGAGTTCGAGATCGGCAAGTTCCGCCAACTCAACCACCGCCACTTCCGCATCAACGCCAAGATCGCCATGGTGTATTCGCTTTCGGCGCCGATCATGGACATCATCGGCGGCCTGGTGGCCGCCGGCCTGTTCACCATCGGCATGCAGCGGATCGCCCAGAACACCCTCTCGCCGGGGCAGTTCACCTCGTTTTTGACCGCCCTGTTTTTGATGTACAACCCGATCAAGCGCCTGGCCGGGGCCCACAACGACTACCAGCAGGGGGTGGCGGGCTACGAACGGGTCCGGCAGATCCTGACCACCGTCAATCCCATCCAGGACCACACCTCGGCCATCGAGTTGAAATCGGCCCGCGGCGAAATCGAATACCGCCGGGTCCAGTTTGCCTACAACCCGGAAAACCCCGTGCTGCGCAAGGTCGACTTCCACGCCAGGGCGGGGGAGATGGTGGCCATCGTTGGGGCCTCGGGGGCCGGCAAGACCACCATGATGAACCTGCTGCTGCGGTTCTACGACCCCACCGGCGGGGAGATCCTGGTCGACGGCAAAGACATCCGGGCCATCACCATCCGCTCGCTGCGCGAATCGATCGGGCTGGTCACCCAGGACGTCTTCCTGTTCAACGACACGGTGACCAACAACATCGCCTACGGGAGGCGCAAATTCGGCACCGAGGCGATCATCCGGGCCACCCAGGCCGCCCGGGCCCACGACTTTATCGGCGAACTGCCGCTGGGTTACGACACGGTGGTCGGCGAACGGGGCATTTTCCTCTCCACCGGTCAGCGGCAGCGGATCTCGATCGCCCGCGCCATCCTGAAAGACCCGCCGATCCTGATCTTCGACGAGGCCACCTCCTCGCTCGACGCCGAATCGGAACGGCTGATCCAGGAGGCGATGACCGACATCATGAAGAACCGCACCACCTTCGTGATCGCCCACCGGCTGTCGACCATCATCGAGGCCGACCGCATTTTGGTGCTCGAGAAGGGGGAGATCCGCGAGAGCGGCAGTCACCGCGAACTGCTGCGCAAGCGGGGCCTCTACTACCAGCTCTACAATTTGCAATTCCCCGATATGGGCATTATAATGTGACGAAATGAAGAGCATGACGGGCTTTGCGCAGGGGCGATTTTCCGTGAATACCAAGACGGTTTTCGTCCAGTTCAAATCGTTCAACAACCGCTACCTGGAGATTTCCCTGCGCGGCACCGGCATGACCCCCGAGGCCGAGCGGTTGCTGCGCGAAATGGTCAAAAACCGCATCCACCGGGGCAAGGTCGAGATCGTCTGCGACGTGTTCGAAAACAACCCGGCGCAGTGGTCCATCCAGCTCAACGACCTGCTGCTGGTGGACATCCTGGAAAAGCTCCAGCAATTCAAGAAGAAGTACAAGGAAAACGTCTCGCTCTCCCTCGACCCGCTGCTGAAACTGCCGATGATCTTCCACCTCGACCCCAGCAGCGACCCCTGGAACGGGGACGACGCGGCCGAGCTGCGGGCCGGCGTCGAACGCGTGCTGGAAAGCTTCCTGTCGGCCCGCCGCCAGGAGGGAGGGGCCATCGCCACCGACCTGCTGGCCAGTCTGGACCAGATCGACCACCACCTGGCCGCCATCCGCGATCTGGAAAAGCAGGTCGAGGAAGAGGCCTTTGCAACCTTCCGCAAGAAGATCGAGAAGATCCTTGGCGGCATCGCCGTCGACGAAAAGCGCATCGCCCAGGAAGCGGCTCTGGCCGCCGAAAAGAGTTCGATCGCCGAGGAGATCAACCGGCTCTCCACCCACGCCCGGCGGTTGCGCGGCCTGATCGTCGCCTCCGACCCCGACACCCAGGGCCGCGAGGCCGACTTCCTCACCCAGGAAATGCAGCGCGAAACCCACACCATCGCCGCCAAGACGTCGTCGCTGGGGATCCACGAATCGATCCTGCACACCCGGCGCGAGATCGACAAGATCCGCCAGCAGGTCCAGAACATCGAATGACCGCTCCCGGCCCCCTCCTGGTCATCACCGGCCCCTCGGGATCGGGCAAGTCGACCCTGATCCGCTCGCTGCTGGCGACCTGTCCCGAGCTGGCCTTCTCGGTGTCCCACACCACCCGGACGATTCGTCCCGGCGAAGTTCCGGGCCGCGACTACCACTTCGTCGATAAAGGGGAATTCGAGCGGATGATTGCCGCCGGCGAGTTTCTCGAATGGGCCCCGGTGCACACCAACCTCTACGGCACCAGCCTGCGGGAGCTTTCCACCCGCAGTGACGAGGGGCGCCCGCTGGTCCTCGACATCGACATCCAGGGGGCTGCTGCGGTCAAACACCTCTTTCCCGACCGCTCCTGCCTGGTGTTCATCGCCCCGCCCAGCATGGGCGAGTTGCGCCGCAGGCTCGGCGCCCGCGGCCGGGAACGGGACCTTTCCGAACGGCTCCTCTCGGCCCGGAAGTGGCTGGCCGAAGCTGCCACGTTCGATTTCGTGGTGGTCAACGACGACCTGGCCCGCGCCCAGCAAGAACTGGCGGCGGTGTATGCCGCCTGCCGTTCGCTGACCTGTTTTCACCGGCAGCGGCTACAGCAGTTGCTGGAGGAGTTGCCATGAACGTGGTCATTGGAGTCTCCGGCTCGATCTCGGCCTACCGGGCAGTCGACCTGTTGCGCCTCTTTCGCAAAGGGGGGCACGAGGTCGATGTGGTGCTGACCGAAGCGGGCACCCGGTTCATCCCGGCGCTCACCCTGGAAACCTTCGCTCCGGGCCGGGTGTATTCCGCCCTGTTCGAGCCGGGCCAGGACCCTTTGCTCCACATCCACCTGACCGACCACTGCGATCTCCTGCTGGTCGCTCCCGCCAGCGCAAACATCCTGGGCAAGATGGCCGGTGGCATCGCAGACGACCTGCTGTCCACGGTCTACCTGGCCCATGCCGGGCGGACGGTGGTGGCCCCGGCCATGAACACCCGCATGTACGCCCACCCGGCGGTCACCGCGAGCCTGGAACGGCTGCGCCGGTACGGGGTGGAGGTCATCGAACCCGAAGTGGGGTCGCTGGCCTGTTCGGTCGAGGGACGGGGCCGTTTGCCCTCGCCCGAAACCATCTACACCTTCTGTCTCAACCCAAAACCATGATGCAAAAAGTGCGTCTTGGGCGGTTGAAGAAAATCGTCAAAAAG
>CAZTNO010000126.1:7433-7926 GCA_964614865.1 uncultured Clostridia bacterium | reverse complement strand
CGCCCGTACGAGGTGATCGAGTAGTCGTCGCTGAAGTTTCCCGGCTGCTCCCAGCGCAGCACGGAGCCCCAGTGATCGTGGCTGATCATGGCTTTCAGGTAGAAAGGCCGAAAGAAGCCGGCGTCGAGGCCCAGGATGGAGCCGGAGGGAACCTGGGGGGCAAAGCTCCAGTCGGTCATGTAGTTTTCCACCGCAGCGCCCAGTGATCTCATATCGCTCACCGTCCCCTTCTGACGTCCTTTGTGCAGCGCCACCAGCAGGTTCGGTACGGCGATGGCGGCGACGATCGCGATGATGGCCACCACCACCAGCAATTCCACCAGGGTGAAGCCCGAGTCGTTCCCGTGGTTCATGTGCCTTCCTGGAGTTTGGGAAGCATCGACGATGCCAATTCGCAGGGGGCTCCCTTGAACGGGATTTTTGGGGTGTTTATCCGGGCCGAGTTAGGGAAAGTGTCAACCGGGCCGACAAAATACGGCGCCATGCAAAGAAT
>CAZTNO010000126.1:0-7415 GCA_964614865.1 uncultured Clostridia bacterium | reverse complement strand
AGTGGGGAAACGGTCGGTTTCAAGAAAAACGGAGAGGGTGGGAGTCGAACCCACGGTACCCCTTTCGGGATACAACTGCTTAGCAGGCAGCCCTGTTAGACCACTCCAGCACCTCTCCAGGTGTTGGTGCCGAGGAGGGGACTCGAACCCCTACAGACTTTCGCCCACAAGCACCTCAAGCTTGCGTGTCTACCAATTCCACCACCTCGGCGCGCTGATTACTTGCCAGACGTTGGCCCCTGGGTGGGGGGGACCGCAGGCGTTCCCTGATCGACCGGAATCCCGGCGGGTTTCGGCGGCGGGGCCTGTTTGGGGGCCGGAGCCGTTTGTTCCTGCCGTACGTCATCTCCTCCCAGTACCGACCGGGTCTTGCTCTTGCGGGCTGAGGTGACCCACAACAGGAGCGACGTGATCATGAACAGGATGGCCAGGGTGGTCGTCATCTTCGACAGGAAGGTGGCGGCCCCCCGGGGCCCGAAAGTGGACTGGGAACCGTACCCGCCGAACGCTCCGGCCAGGTCGGCACTCTTCCCGCTCTGCAACAGGACGATCACCACGAGCAGGACGCATACCAGAATGTGTATGAACAGCAAAAACCCAGTCAACTTCTCCTCCTAGGGGATGAGCCGATCCAAAGCCGCGTCGATTATATCAGAAAAGGAATCGGCTTGCAAGGAGGCTCCCCCCACGAGCAGCCCGTCGATGTCGGGCTGGTCCAGCAAGGTGCCGCTGTTCTCGGGTTTCACCGAACCCCCGTACAGGAGTCGCATCTCTCCGGCGGGCAGATGGTGGTCTTCCAGCCAGCGGCGAATGGCCTGGTGCACTTCCTGGGCCTGCTGCGGGCTGGCGTTCCTTCCCGTGCCGATGGCCCAGATCGGCTCGTAGGCCAGGGCGATTTGCCTGGCTTCAAGGGGGGTGATGCCGGTTAAAGCCGCCGCCAGCTGGCGTTCGATCTTGGCCAGGGTCTCGCCCCCGTCCCGCTCGGCCAGCGTTTCTCCCACGCAAACCACCGGCCGCAGGTCGTGTTTCAGCGCTGCCCGCACCTTGCGGGCCACGGCGTCGTCGGTTTCGTGGAAGATCTCCCGTCGTTCGGAGTGGCCGATCAGGACCGTGCCCACTACCTCACGCACCATCCGCGGGGAGATCTCGCCGGTGAAGGCCCCCTTTTCCTCGTAAAAGAGGTTTTGGGCGCCGATGGTCAGGGTCCCGGCGGGGGCCAGGTTTGTGGTCGAGGCCAGGGCGGTGAAGGGAAAAAACACGACGGTGTCGAGGAGCTCCCATTTTTTGGGCCGGCTCGCGAGGCTTTGCACGAAATCGCGGCATTCGGCGATGGTGCCATGCATTTTCCAGTTTCCGGCAATCAATTTTCGGCGGGACACGGTCAGCACTCCGTCAAGGCGGCGATGCCGGGCAGGGTGTCGCCCGCCAAAAACTCCAGCGAGGCCCCTCCGCCGGTGGAGATGTGGGAGATGCGGCTCTCGACTCCCGCGGCGTGTACCGCCGCCACCGAGTCGCCCCCGCCGACAATCGAGGTGGCGTGGCTACCCGCGATGGCCTTGGCGATGGCCATCGTCCCCCCGGCGAAGGTGTCGATTTCGAACACCCCCATCGGGCCGTTCCAGATCACCAGCTCTGCGCCGGCGATGATTTCCGAATACTTGCGGGTGGTGGTAAAACCGATATCGAGCCCCAGCATCCCGGTGGGGATCGGATCCCCTTCATTGACCATCTTGACCGTGATGCCGGGCTCGATTTTCACCGCCGCGATGTGGTCGACCGGCAGGCGGAAATCGACGTGGAGCCGTTCGGCTTTGGCCAGCAACTCCCGGCAGGTGTCCAGCTGGGTTTCGTCCACCCGCGACGAACCGACATCCACCCCTTGGGCTCGCAGAAAAGTGTAGGCCATCGCCCCCCCGATCAGCACTGCCGAAGCCTGCTCCATCAGGTGGGAGATCACCGGGATCTTGTCGGTCACCTTGGCTCCCCCCAAAACGACCACTGTCCGGGCGGGGGGATCGATGGTGGCCATGCTCAGGTAGTCGATCTCTTTCTTCAACAGGAAACCTGCAACCGCCAGCGGGACGTGCCGGGTGATCGCGTCGATCGAGCTGTGGGCGCGGTGGCAGGCTCCGAAGGCGTCGTTGACGTAGACCTCGATCCCGGCCGCAAGCTTCTGGGCAAAAGCGTCGTCGTTTTTGGTCTCGCCCGGCAAAAAGCGCAGGTTCTCCAGCAGCAGGACTTCGCCCCCTTTCAGCGCCGCGATGGCTTTCTCGGCCTCGGGCCCCACCGTCACCCCGGGGAAAAGGACGGGGCGCCCCAGCAATTCGCCCAGGCGCAGGGCCACCGGGCGCAAGGAACACTCGGGGATCACCTCGCCCTTGGGCCTGCCCAGGTGGGAGGCGCAGACGATGCGGGCCCCGCGTTCCATCAGGTGACGGAACGTGGGTAGCGCTTCGCGGATGCGGGTGTCATCGGAGATCGCCCCCGTTGCGTCGAAGGGGACGTTGAAGTCGTTGCGCACGAAGACCAGTTTGCCGGAGACATCGACATCGCCCACAAATTTCTTGGTCATCGCCCGCTCCTAGAGCATCTTCAGGATCAGATCGCGGATGCGGCAAGAGTAGGCCCACTCGTTGTCGTACCAGGCCAGCACCTTGAGCAGGTTCTTCTCGATGACCAGGATGTTTTCCATGTCGATCACCGACGAGCGGGGATCGCCCTTGAAATCGATCGACACCAGCGGCTCATCGCAGCAGCCGAGGATGCCCTTCATCGGGCCGGCGGCGGCCTGGCGCAGGGCACCCTGCACTTCTTCGGGGGTGACGTCCTTGGCCAGGTGCACCACCAGGTCGACCGCCGACACGTCGGGGGTGGGGACGCGGATCGAGGTGCCGTGCAGCTTGCCCTTCAGGGCGGGGATGACCAGCCCGACCGCTTTGGCGGCGCCGGTGGAGGTGGGAATCATCGACAGCGCGGCGGCGCGGGCCCGGCGCAAGTCCTTGTGGGGCAGGTCGAGGATGCGCTGGTCGTTGGTATAGGCGTGGATGGTGGTCATGTTGCCCTTGAGGATGCCGAAGCTGTCGTGCAGCACCTTGGCCAGCGGGGCCACGCAGTTGGTCGTGCAGGAGGCGTTCGAGACGATGTGGTGCTTTGCCTTGTCGTAGTCCGCGTCGTTGACGCCGAGCACCACGGTCAAATCGGGGTCGGTGGCGGGGGCGGAGATGATCACCTTTTTGGCGCCGGCAGTCAGGTGCTTTTCGGCGTCGGGGCGTTTGGTGAACACGCCGGTCGATTCGATCACCACGTCGACCGCCAGCTTTTTCCAGGGCAGGTCCTCGGGGGTCTTGATGGCAAAGACCGGGATCTTCCTGCCGTTCACCGCGATGAAATCCTCGCCCGCCTCGACCTGGGCGTCGAAGATGCCGAAGGTGGAGTCGTACTTCAGCAGGTGGGCCAGCGTTTTGGCGTTGGTGATGTCGTTGATGGCCACCACCTCGATCGAGGGGGTGGTAGTCAGCGAACGCATGAAGTTGCGACCGATGCGACCGAAACCGTTGATGGCGACTTTGACGTTCATGGATTCTCCTCCTGGGACTGGTGATATGAGGGAACGCTACCACACCCCCAGACCGTTTTCAACCCCGCCAGGGGGAAAGTCCGCCAGGGGCGGCCGTGAATGGCGATTACCCGTGGGGGTAGGTCTGCTCGCCGGCAGGGACCGGCACCTCGAGCCAGTTCTCGCGGGGCGGGAGCGGGCAGTTGTAGGCGGGGGAATAGTTGCAGAGCGGGTTGTAGCTGCGGTTGAAGTCGAGGATCACCTCGTCGCCCGTCGCCGGCACCGGGACATCGAGAAACCTTCCCACCTCGTAGGTTTCGGTGCCGGTGGTGGCGTCCTGGAAGGGGACGAAGTACTCGCTGGCCTCGGGTGTCTCCCGGGCGGTGAGGTAGGCGGTCAGGACCAACTCCCGCCCGTCGAGAACGAAGTGCAGCCGAGCGGCACGGAAGAACACCTTCTCCAGTTTGCGCGAGGTGGAGACGGTGACCGGCTCGGCGGCGGGCAACCGTTCCAGGCGGGCCAAAACCCGGTACCCGGGGTCGGGGGCGAAGTAGCGCAAGCCCTGAAAATCGCGGATGGCCGGCCGTTGCGGGTCGAATACCTGCAAAATGAGTTCGCCCTTGCCCGGCAGGGCGCGCAGGGTGTACCTGCCGAGGCGCACGGTCTGCTCTTTGCCTGCCGAGGGGTCGGCGGGGAGGGTCAGTCTCATCAGCCCTGCCAGCGGCGAGGTGACCGAGGTGGCGAACTCGCGGTCTTTGGCGGCCCGCTCTTCGAGCAGGGCCTGCCGCCACCCGTCGTCCACCGCCTGCCGGGCCCAGAGCGAACCGGTCCAGGCGAGCAACAGCACCAGACCGGCCAGCCGGCGGTTTCTGCCCGGAGTCATGGGCTGCTATTCGCGGCTCTTGACCAGCACGTCGACGCGGTCGGTCTCGTTGAGGTAGCGCAGTTCGAAGTACTTGTCCAGCGGCTTGAACAGCTGCGACAGCTGGCGGCAGCCGTAGGTGCGGGGGTCGAAGCCGGGATCGAGCTGGCGCAGGGCCATGCCGATCGAGCCCATCTTGGCCCAGCCGTTTTCCTCGACCGCCATGTCGAATGCCTTGCGCAGCAGCGGCAGTGGATCGGCGCGCACCGGCGCCTCTTCCTTTTTGCCGCGACGGCCACCGGCGGTTCGCCTGGCCGCCTCGGGAGGCATCAGGTTCTCGGTGTAGATGAACAGGTTGCAGGCATTGACGAAGGGCTTGGGGGTTTTCAATTGGCCGATGCCCATGACGAAAAAGCCCGTTTCCCGGATGCGGGTGGCCAGGCGGGTGTAGTCGCTGTCGCTGGAAACCAGGCAGAACCCGTCGGCCAGCTTGCTGTGCAGAATGTCCATGGCGTCGATGATCAGGGCGCTGTCGGTAGCGTTCTTGCCGACGGTGTAGCGGAACTGCTGGATGGGCTGGATGGCGTGGTTGTTGAGCGACTCCTTCCAGCCGCCCATATTGGCGGTGGTCCAGTCGCCGTAGATGCGGCGGATCGAGATGGCGCCGTACTTTCCCGTTTCGGACAGGATCTTTTCGATCAGCGACGGCTGGGCGTTGTCGCCGTCGATCAACATGGCGATGGCCCGGCGATTCTTTTCGATTTCGGTGATGATCATGGTTACTCCATTTGGGTTGAATCGGACAATTCGCGGATGCGGCGCACGGTCGTCTCGCTGTCGAGCCCGCGGAACCGTTCGGGCAGGAATCGGCTGTCGGTGCACTCCTGGACCGCGAGCAGGTCCATCAGTTCCAATCTGCGGGTATGGGCCGAGGGGCGGTATTCGCTAAGCACCCGGGCGATCAGGGCGGGCAGCGATTGCTTGTCCGTCTCCTCCTGCAGTTCGAATTCGCGCAGGGCCCGCACCAGGACCCCCTCGATCTCGTTGCCCGAAACCGCACCGGCAAAGGGCAGGGGGGGGATCTCTTCGCGGCGCAGGGCGATCTTCAACTTGCCGGCGGTGGCCAGGAAGAGGTCCTGCTGGTCTGCGAGGGCCACCGGGGGGAACAACGGGATGTGCACGTCGAGGCGTCCCGGGCGTTTCAGGTCGACCTCCAGCAAATCGGGCCGGCTGGTGGCAAAGATCCACAGGATGCGGCCGCGATTGCGGGTGTCGGCCATCTCTTTGGCCAGCATGGCGTAGATGCGCCCCGACAGCCCCGAATCGTTGTCACCGCCACCGCGGCGGCCGGTGGCCTGGTCGGCCTCGTCGACGAACACCACCACCTGGCCCAGGGCGTGCAGGATGGCGAAGATCTTTTCCAGGTTGCCTTCGGTTGCCCCCACCCACTTGTCGCGGAAGTTCTTGAGCTCGACGAAGGGGATGCCGCACTCGCCGGCGAAACACTCCACCAGATAGGTCTTGCCGGTGCCGATGCGACCCGTGACCAGGTAGCCCATCGGCAGCGCCCGGCTGGTACCCCGCCGCAGCAGGGTGGCGTCCTGGCGAAGCCAGCGCTTGGCCTCGTGGTGCCCGGCCACGTCGTCGAGGGTGCGCCGCGACTCGATGAACACCAGACGGTCGCCCGCCTCCTTCTCGATGGTCTCTTTCTTGATGCGGCGCAGAAACTCGGCGGAGAGCGGCATCTCGTTGCGTACCGCCCGCAGCACGGTGTTCTTGACCGCCAGTCGCGAGAGCCCCACCAGCTTTTCCGCCAGGGCCGGCAGCGGCAGTGGCGAGGCCTTTGCGATCCCCGGTTCCTCGCGAGCCAAAAACTCGAGGTAGGAGGCGATCTCCTCCTGATCGGGCAGACGGATGTCGATCTTGGCGCAGGCCGGATTCTCGATGATCTGCACGTTCAGGTCGAGCAGGTTTTCGGTGAGCAGGACGGTGGCGATCGGGGCGCCGGTGACGGCCGGGTTGGAGGCCCAGCCCAGGATGCGGATCAGGCTGCTACCCGATTCGCCGCTCTGGTAGAGCGGTTCGCCGGCGGGGATCAGAAAGTTGGCGTAGTCGAGCACCACCGCCAGCGAGGGTTTGCCCTCGCCTCCCTTGGCGGGCGAGGCGGCGGTGGCGGCGATGAAGCGGTCGATGAGCTCGAGGGCCGGGCCCGGCTCCCGGGGCAGCAGGCCGGGGGCTCCCAGGGCCCCTCCCGCCGAGCGGATCCCCGAATCCCCGGCGAAGTCGGAGCGATGAAACGAGTCGAACACCTTGAGGAAGTTGAAGAAGAACTCGTGGCCGCGGGCCACCCGGATCCCCCGCCCGCGGTCGTAGAACAGCACCACCGTGAACCGTTCGAACAGCACTTCGGCCAGGTAGGTCTTGAGGTCGGGGAAGGTCGAGCCCTGGGGGCCACGTCGCTCCACCGAATCGTGGATGTTGCCGGTGACCACGAACTGGCTGATGGTCTCGGCGCGGAAAACCTCGCGCATCTCCTGGGCCCAGGCGGGAAGCGTCGGCACGGACATGGCTTACTCCTTGAGCCGGGGGGGCGGCGGCGGAACTCCCGGTGCGTCCTCTTCGAGCTGGCCGAAGAATTCGGTGTGTTCCGACATCCAGCGGGTGGTGCCCTGCAGCGATTGGGTGATGCCGTCGAGGCGGGTGGACAAGAGGTCGGTGTCTCCCGAAAAGGTGGTCTCTTCGGCGATCAATCGCACCTGCTTCTCGATCCGCTCGAGTTCGGCCTCGATCACCTTCATGCTCTCGGTGGCCCGGTCCATGTTCGCAAGGCGTCGCTGCTGGATTTCCAGGGTCCCCTTCACCGAGCGGGCCACGGCCGAGTTTTCCCCCTCGGTTTCCAGCCGCCGCTGGATCGAGTCGATCTCGGCGGCGATCTCGGCGCGGTCGGTCTTGTCGAGGATGCCGCCGATGGCCTGCTGCGAGGTGAGCAGGCGGAAG
>CAZTNO010000125.1:0-7987 GCA_964614865.1 uncultured Clostridia bacterium | reverse complement strand
GGTTTCGCTGAAGGGGTCGTTGTACTCGGCGGTGGTTTCTGCCGGCGAAGAGGCCGAACTGGTCGACCGCATCGTTCAGCTGTTCGAATTCGACGTCGATTTCAACCGCGACATCCAGCCCGGCGACCGCCTTGCCCTGTCGTTGGAAAAGCGCCGGGTGGGAGGCAAGCCGGCGGGCTACGGCGATATCCTGTCGGCCCGCCTCGAATCGGGGGGGCGCCGCCTCGAGGTGGTCCGCTTTCTCTATCCCGACGGCCGCAAAGGCTACTTCCAGGCCGACGGCCGGCCGGTGCGGCGCATGTTCCTCCGCTGTCCGCTGCCCTTCCTGCGGGTCACCTCCCGTTTCGGCATGCGCAGCCACCCCCTGCTCGGCTACTCGGCCCACCACAACGGCGTCGATTTCGGCGCTCCCGGCGGCACCCCGGTGCGGGCCACCGCCGGCGGGATGGTGACGGGGGTGGGAACCGATGCCGTGCGCGGTCAGTTCGTCGTCATGCGCCATTCGGGCGGGTTTGTCACCCACTATTACCACCTGTCGTCCCGCACGGCGGGAATCGCAGCCGGCGTGCGCATCGCCCAGGGCGAGGTGATCGGCCGGGTCGGTTCCACCGGGAGGTCGACTGGGCCCCACCTTCATTACGCCATCTACCAGGGGGGGCGGTGCCTGAACCCGTTGCGGCTGGGTTTGCCCACCGAGCCGCCCCTCGAGGCGCGCTGGATGGGCGAGTTCCTGCGCCAGCGGCAGCAGCTGCTGTCGTTTCTGCCCGCCATGGTTCCCGCCTCCCGGCGGGCCGGTTCGCTGCGGGTCCCCGCTTTGCCCGCCTCCCTGGTCCCTTTGCGCTGAAAATCAGTAACGAGTAACTCAGTAACGAGTGACAAGTAACGAGTAACAAGGTAATTACCTCTTTCTCTTTCTTTCTCGTCACTCGTCACTCGTCACTCGTTACTTCTTCCTCCTCGTCACTCGTTACTTTTTAGTGGTTGAAAATCATCCACTTTGTGGTTAATATTACACCATGGTCACTCGCTTCATCGTGGATAGATTATTGGCTGCCTTGTCGGACACTCCGGTGGTTTTTCTGAACGGACCCCGCCAAAGCGGGAAGACCACCCTGGTTCAGTCGATCTTGCCGGCGGGATTCGCTGCCCGCTACGTCACCCTGGATGATTATACGGTGTTGGCTGCGGCTTGCCAGGATCCGGAGGGATTCATCGCCTCCCACCGGGACTCGCTGGTGATCGATGAGGTGCAGCGCGCCCCCGAGCTTTTTTTGGCGATCAAGGCATCGGTGGACCGGGATCGACGACCGGGCCGGTTTTTGCTGACAGGCTCTGCCAATGTCATGTTGCTTCCTGCGCTCGCCGAATCGTTGGTCGGGCGAATGGAGGTCGTCACCTTGTGGCCCTTTTCTCAGGGCGAATTGACGGGATATCGGGAGTCATGGATAGATCGCTTGTTTGCCCCAAAGCCCCTGATGAACTGGAGTCGCTCACCTTCGACAGACCTGTTTTCGCGAGTCGTCCGCGGTGGGTATCCCGAAGCGGTCGGTCGCACTCGGCTGGATCGACGCAGGGCTTGGTTCGATTCGTATCTGTCGACCCTCATGCAACGAGATGTCCAGGATTTGGCTCGCATCGAGGGGTTGGTTGCGCTCCCGCAACTATTGACCTTGCTGGCAAGTCGGGTCACGGGACTGTTCAATGTCGCCGAGCTTTCCCGTTCGATCCGGATTCCGCAAACAACCCTGAAGCGTTACCTGACGTTGCTTGAGACGATTTTTCTGATCCGCTTCCTGCCTCCCTGGTCTGGAAATGCGGGCAAGCGCCTGGTCAAGGCCCCCAAGCTTTTTTTTGGCGATACGGGATTGATGGCCTCGCTGTTGGGTTGCGAGGGGGAGGGGGATGCTTCGTCGATTCACCGGGGATCACTGCTGGAAAACTTCGTTGTTTTGGAATTGCTGAAACAGTCCAGCTGGAGCCAAAATCGGCCCCGGCTGTTCCACTTCCGGACCCAGTCCGGGCGAGAGGTCGATCTGGTCTTGGAAAACTCGGCTGGGCAGATTGTCGGGATCGAAGTGAAGGCTGCGTCTCAGGTGACGGGGGGCGATTTTGCGGGCCTTCGCTGTTTGGCCGAAGCGGTCGGGGAGAAGTTCGTTTGCGGAGTTGTCCTTTACGCCGGAGAGCAGCCGGTACCCTTTACCGAGAACATGGTGGCCCTCCCGGTGACGACGCTTTGGGGAGGCGGGGCCGGGAAGAAGTGACGAGTGACAAGTGAGAAGTGGTGCGTGGTAAGTGATAAGTGACAATAAAAATTTCGATCCCCTCCCTCTTCTCTTTCCACTCAACACTCAACATTTACAACTTAACACTCTTCTCTCTTCACTTACCCACTCAACACTTCCCACTTCCCACTTCCCACTTGCCACTCTTCACTCCAAATGGGCTCCTGTGGTATAACCTTGGTGATTTTCCACTGTATATAAGGAAGGAGCTCCCATGCCTGTTCCCTTGCTCGACTTGAAAGCCCAGTACGTCCAGGTCCAGGCCGATGTCGAGGCCGCGGTGCGCCGCGTCTTCGAATCGCAGATGTTCATCCTGGGGCCCGAGGTGGCGGCCATAGAAAAGGAGATGGCGGAGGCATTGAACGTCCGTCACGCCCTGGGCGTTTCCTCGGGCACCGACGCCCTGCTGCTCGCCCTGATGGCCCTGGACATCGGCCCCGGCGACGAAGTGGTGGTGCCCACCTACTCGTTTTTTGCCACCGCCGGGGTGGTCGCCCGCCTGGGGGCAACGCCGGTGTTCTGCGATATCGACCCGGTTTCCTACAACCTCGATGTGGCGGATTGCCTCCGCCGCGTCACGGCAAAGACCCGGGCGATAATCCCGGTCCACCTCTACGGCCAGTGTGCCGACATGGAGCCGCTACTCAAAGAGGCGGATGCGAGGGGCATCGCGGTCATCGAGGACGCCGCCCAGGCGATCGGCGCCCGCTACCGCGACGGCCGCCAGGCAGGCACCATGGGGCGGGTCGGCTGCTACTCGTTTTTCCCTTCCAAGAACCTGGGGGCCTGCGGCGACGCCGGCCTGGTGGTGACCGGCGACGACCTATTGGCCGAGCGGCTGCGCATCATGCGGGTGCACGGCAGCGAGCCGAAGTACTCCCACCACGTGATCGGCGGCAACTTCCGCATCGATGCCCTGCAAGCCGCCATCCTGCGGGTGAAACTCCCCCTGCTCCCCGGCTGGACCGAAAAGCGCCGGCAGAACGCCCGCCACTACACCCGTCGTTTCACCGCCGCCGGCCTGGCCCTGCGCCCCGGCCTCACCCGCTTCGACCCGGAAAACCAGGTGCTGCTGCCCGCCGAGGTGTACGGCGAGCAGGGGGGGGCTACCCACATCTTCAACCAGTACGTGATCCGCGTTTTGCGCCGCGACGAGTTGATCGCCCATTTGCGCGCCCGCGGGATCGGCTGCGAGATCTACTACCCGGTGCCGTTCCATGGCCAGAAGTGTTTTGCGGGCCTGGGTCCCTGGCCGGAAGGTTTCCCCCACGCCGACAGGGCGGCGGTAACCTCGCTGGCCCTGCCGATCTATCCCGAGCTGACCGTTGCCCAACTCGACGAGGTGAGCGGCGCGGTGATCGACTTCTTCGCCGCCGGGGGGGGGAGGTGAGCGACGACAGGCCGGTGCTGGTGACGGGGGCGGGGGGCTTTGTCGGCTCCCACCTCTGCCAGGCCCTGACCGACCGGGGCGAGCGGGTGCGGGCCTTCTGCCACTACAACTCCCGCTCGGCGCGGGGCTGGCTCGACGAGGCCGACCCCACCGGCGAGATCGAGACCGTACGGGGCGATGTGCGCGACGTCGACTCGGTGACCCGGGCCGTGGCCGGGTGTCGCCGGGTATTCCACCTGGCCGCCCTGATCGGCATCCCTGACTCGTACGAGTCGCCGCCCGCCTACGTGCAGACCAACGTCGTCGGCACCGCCAACCTGCTCGAAGCCGCCCGCCGCAGCGAGCTAGAAGACCTGGTGCTGCTCTCGACCTCGGAAACCTACGGCACCCCTCAGGCCGTGCCGATCTCCGAGGATGCCCCCCCCAGCGCCCAGTCGCCCTACGCCGCAAGCAAGGTCGCCGCCGACCAGCTCGCCCTCAGCTACCATCGATCGTTCGGTTTGCCGCTCAAGATCGCCCGTCCGTTCAACACCTACGGGCCGCGGCAGTCGGCGCGGGCCATCATCCCGGCGGTGATGATCCAGCTGCTGGCGGGCAACCTCCGCCCTTCCGTGGGCAACCTGGCCCCCACCCGCGACCTGACCTACGTCACCGACACCGTTTCGGCTCTCCTGGCCATCGGCGACTGCGCCGCCCTGACCGGCCGGGTGACCAACATCGGCTCGGGCCGGGAGATCTCGATCGGCGACCTGATCGCCCGCATCGGCCGGGTGGCGGGGGTCGAGGTGGCGCCGATCCACGAGCCGCAGCGCCTGCGCCCCGCCGCCAGCGAGGTGGAGCGGCTGTGTTGCGATGCCACGCGACTCTCCGGGGCCACCGGCTGGAGGCCGCAGACTGGCCTGGACGAGGGGCTGGTGCGCACCTGGGAGTGGCTGGCGGTGCACCGGGAGTGCTACCTGGGCGGAGGGTACCGTGTCTGAGCCGCAGGTCCGGGCGCTGGTGCTGGCTGGCGGCCGGGGCACCCGGCTCAAGCCCTTCACCTACGTGCTCCCCAAGCCGCTGGTGCCGGTCGGCGACCGGCCGATCCTGCTGCTGCTGATCGAGCGGCTGAAAGCCTGCGGCATCACCGACCTGACCCTGTGCGTCAACCACATGGCCGACCTGCTGATGACCTACTTCGGCGATGGCGAGAAGTTTGGCGTGCGCATCACTTACGCCATGGAGAGCGAGCCGCTGGGCACCGTCGCCCCGCTGAAGCGGATCGAGGGGCTGCCCGAGCACTTCCTGGTGCTCAACGGCGACCTGCTCACCGACCTCGATTTCGCCGACCTCTACCGCCACCACCTGCGCTCGGGGAGGGCCCTCACCGTCGGGGTCACCCGCCGCGAGGTGAAGATCGACTTCGGCGTCCTCGAAATGGACGGCCCCGACCTGGCCTCGTTTGTCGAGAAACCGGTGCACGAGTTCTGGGTCTCGACCGGCATCTACTGCTTTTCCCGGGCGGTGCTGGACCACATCCCCGAGCAGGGGCCCTTTGGCTTCGATCAGCTGATGCACCGGCTGCTCGAGCGCCGGGTGGCGGTCGGGCTCTACCCCTTTTCCGGCTACTGGCTCGACATCGGCAGGCCCGAAGACTTCGAGCAAGCCAACGAGGACGTGATGCGGCTCGAGATGTGCCCGGCGCCGAAGCTGCCCTTTCCGCGGCTGGGAGAGTGACAAGTGAGAAGTGGTAAGTTATAAGTGGTAAGTGGTAAGTGGTAAGTGGTAAGTGGTAAGTGAGAGGTGATAGGGGTGCCTGTACAGCGGTTTCGTACCTTTGCGGAAGCCGAGAAAGCCCTCCAGGTGTATTTTCCGGATGAAGCATATTATCGTCGGGTCGTTGCCCTGTGGTCTGCCGCCCGCAAGCTGTGCCCGCCCGTGCCGATCCAGCGGGGCGTCCGGCGTTTCAGGAGCTTTTCCGAGAAAAGCGAATCAGATTCGGTGTTTGGGAATACCGTGACGAGTGAGAAGTAGTAAGTGGTAAGTGAGAAGTGGTAAGTGTTAAATGTTGAGTGAAAAACAGAATTTCGGTCTCTTGTCTCTTCTCTCTTGTCTCTTCACTATTCATTCAACACTTACAACTCAACACTGTTCTTTCTTCACTCAACACTCACCACTTATCACTCAACACTTGCCACTAAAGCTACCTTATGAAATCTCTACTGGCTGAAAACAAGCGGCTCGACGAACTCGAAAAGCTGAGGGCGCTCACCCCGGAGCAGCGCTTGAAAGCCCTGGTCAGGCTGAATGCCCGCATCAAGCGTTTGTTCTTCTCGGGCTTGAGCAGCCGGGGGTTTTCACAGGAAGAGATCGTCCGGTTGTGGAGGTTGCGGTGACCAAAATCTCTCACCACTTATCACTTATCACTTATCACTCAACACTCAACACTCAACACTTATCACTTCCCCCACGTCACTCTCGCCAAGCACTATTTGGCGGACCTGTCAATCGGAATTTTCCCGATTGCGTAAAAGCCGCTTCAGGAGTATAGTTTTCCCGTTTTGCAGATTGGAATGGATCGATTCGGCGGGCTGGGCTTTTGTTGCACCGGCGGTAGCCTGCGCGTAGCACAAGACCAGTGATAAGTGATAAGTGATAAGTGTTTAGTTAAAAACAGAATTTCGTTCCCTTCTTTCTTCTCTTTTCACTCAACACTCAACACTTACAACTCAACACTCTTCTCTCTTCTCTTTTCACTCAACACTCAACACTTACAACTCAACACTCTTCTCTCTTCTCTTTTCACTCAACCCTCACCACTATTCTTCAGCTTTTTCATGGAGCTAAACAATGGATAACCACCCCCCTTCTCCTGAGCTTGCCGCTGACGAAATCGACCTGAGCGCCCTGTTCGCCGTGCTCTGGCGGCAGCGCAAATTGATCGTGCTCGGCACCCTCGCGGTCACCCTTCTCGCCGTCGGGATGAGTTTGCTCATTCCCCGGGTCTACCAGAGTAATGGCTTCTATCAACTCGGCAGTGCCGTCTCGATTCCCATCTATAAAACGAGCGCTTCGATGTTTTCCAATCCCAACCGATTCGTGGGGTATGCCAATCGTGAAAAGTCGTTTTCCGATCCGGAGAAACGGACGGTTTCGCGGCGGTTTCAAACGGCCAGGGCGATCCAGAAGTGGATCCAGCCCGTCTACGCCTTCTCCAAAGAGGACCAGCGCGAACTGGCCTTGATCGGCAAAGAGGATGGCAACTCGGTGCTCGGCCTCAACCTGACCTTCGAGGGCAAATCGCCCGAGTTCGCCGCCCGCATGGTCACTTTCTTCGGCCACTACGTGCGCGACTGCCTGATGTACGTCACCCTGTTCAACTACATCTCCGAAAACGTCAACACCGCGCGCACCTCGCTGCAGAAAAACGAAAACGCCCTGATCGCCAACCGTTTTGCCCTCGAACAGCAGCAGAAGAAGATGGTCGACATCCAGCAAATCCTGCGCAAGTACCCCGATTCGGCCAAAATCGACAACCGGCAGCTGGTGTCGATCCAGGAGGGGGGAGCGCGCTTTCTCTCGCCGGTGACCCAGCTGGTCGGCATCGAGTCGACTGTGGCCGACCTGCGCCGCGAGGTGGCCCTGCTGGAGCGGGAGCGGGAGAAGATCTTGCCGCTGGTCGAGTTTTTTGATCGGGCAAAAGTTGCCCTCGACCAGGCGGGCGAGCAGGGGGAGCCCCTCTTCCAGGCGATCAAGACCATCCACAAGGATTTGTTCGCCGGCAAAGACCTGAGCCGGGACACCTTGCGCGAGGTGTTCAACAACCTGAGTGTCGAGCAGCAGAATTTCGACCGTACCTTCAACACCTCCTACCGCTTCGTCTCCGGCCCCACCGTACCGGCCCGCCATATCAAGCCTTCCCGGAGTAAGATCGTTTTGATCGCCTTTTTCCTGGCGGGTTTTTTCTTCGTCTGCCTGGCCTTCCTCCTCTCCTGGTGGCAGCACAACAAGCAAGCGATTTTGAATCAGTGAGGAAAAGAAGAGTGTTAAGTGGTAAGTGATAAGTGATAAGTGGAAAGCGGCAAGTTGAAAGTGTTAAGTGTTCAGTTTTAAGTGGTAAGTGAAAAGCGACAAGTCGCAAGTGTTAAATGGTAAGTGTTAAGTGCTAAGTGAAAAACAGAATTTCGATCTCTTCTTTCTTCTCTTTTCACTCAACACTCAACATTTACAACTCAACACTGTTCTTTCTTCACTCAACATTTACAACTCAACACTGTTCTTTCTTGAGTTATTGTCAATTGTTGTGGATGAGAAAAATGGAGAAGGCATCCTTCGG
>CAZTNO010000124.1:0-8017 GCA_964614865.1 uncultured Clostridia bacterium | reverse complement strand
AAGGGGGGGAGGCGGTCGAAACCCTGCGGAAGCGGGGAGTCCCGCTGGTCTTCCTCTTCTGGCACCGCCACCTGTTCGTGTTGATCCACCACTTCCGCGACTGCGGCGCCATCCCGCTGATCTCCCGCTCGCGTGATGGCGAGATCGTGGCCCGGGTGGCCGAGGATTTCGGCATGCGCCCGGTCCGCGGCTCCTCCTCGAATGGCGGGGCTGCCGCCCTGTTGCGGTTGATGCGCCTGCTGCGCGAGCAGCCGGCGCCGGTGCTGATCACCGCCGACGGGCCCAAAGGTCCCGCCGGGCGGATCAAGCCGGGGGCGCTGATGCTGGCCCGCACCACGGGGGCAGCGATCGTGCCGGTGATCTGGCACGGCAACCGCCTTTACGAATTCAAGCGCAGCTGGGACCGGTTCCTGCTGCCGCTGCCGTTCGGCAAAATCGACCTTCGCTACGGCGAGCCGGTGTTCGTGAGAGCCGATGCCGATGACACCGTGATCGCCGAGTTGGCCTGCGATCTGGAACAACGCATGGGAGCGATAGAGCAAAAGCTGCGGGCCGATTGCCCCACGCCCCCTGCTTTGGTATGATGACAGTCCCCCAGGAGGATTCATGAAACCCATCCGACGCCTCGGCGTCCTGACCGGCGGCGGCGATTGCCCCGGGCTCAACGCGGTCATTCGCGCGGTGGTCAATACCGCCGCCTTGCAATACGGCCTCGAGGTCTACGGCATCCGCGACGGCTACTCCGGGCTGATCAACAAGAACGTGCAAAGGTTGCTGCCGTCCGACGTCTCGGGTATCCTGCCGCGGGGCGGCACCATCCTGGGCACCTCCAACCGCGACAACCCGTTCAAATACCCGTTCGTCACCCCCGAGGGCGTCAAAGAGTACCGCGATGTCTCCAGCCAGGCCTGCAAAACGGTGGAGTACAACGAACTCGACGTGATCGTCACCGTCGGCGGCGACGGCACCCAGGCCATCGCCAACCTGCTCTACACCACCCACGGCATCCCGGTAGTCGGCGTGCCCAAGACGATCGACAACGACATCGACGGTACCGATGTGACCTTCGGATTCGATTCGGCCCTCAACGTCACCACCCCTTCGATCGACAAACTGCACTCCACCGCCGAGGCGCATCACCGCGTCATGGTGATCGAGGTGATGGGGCGATACGCCGGTTGGATCGCCCTCGAATCGGGGATCGCCGGCGGCGGTGACGTGATCCTGATCCCCGAGATCCCGTTCCGCATGGAGCGCATCGCCGACAAGATCATGGAACGGGAGCACAAGGGCAAGCGCTTCTCGCTGATCGTGGTCGCCGAGGGGGCCAAGGCGGAGGGCGGCGAACTGGTGGTGGCCCGCAAGGTAGATGACCCCAACGACCCGATCCGCCTGGGCGGCATCGCCAACTGGGTGGGGGCCGAGATCGAAAATCTGACCGGGATCGAGAGCCGCTGCACCATTCTCGGACACGTGCAGCGGGGCGGCAGCCCATCTCCGTTCGACCGGGTGCTGGCCAGCCGATTCGGCTACCACGCGGTGGAGGCGGCCATGACCGGGCACTTCGGCTGCATGGTCGGGTTGCGTGGCACCGAAATCCGCACCTCCCCCATCGCCGACGCCATCGCCGTGCCCCGGCGGGTGAAACCCGACTCCGACCTGGTCAAGACCGCCCTGGCCCTGGGCACCAGTTTTGGTACCTGATTTTTTTTCCAGCTCCCGCCGCCCGGCCGCCGGTTCGCTGACGGTCTTCGAGGGGATCGACGGCTCGGGCAAATCCACCCAGTCAAAGCGGCTCGCCGCAGCCCTGGCGGGTGAAGGCCAGCAGGCCGAGCTCTTCGCCGAACCGGGACCCTCCCCCTGGGGCCTGGAGATCCGCCGCCTGGCCCGCGAGGCGCACTCCCTGCCGCCCGAAGAAGAGCTGCGACTGTTCCTCGCCGACCGCCGCTGGGACGTGCCAAGCCGCATCGCCCCGGCCCTGGCTGCCGGAAAAGCGGTGATCATGGACCGCTACGTCCACTCCAACGCCTGCTATCAGGGAGCCCGGGGGCTCTCGCGGGAGGCGATCCTGGAGGAGAATTGGCAATTTGCCCCCGTCCCCGACCTGGTGCTGTGGATCGACGTGCCGGTGACCGACGCGCTGGCCCGCATCCGCCGAGGCCGCCAGGAGCAGGCCCCCCTCTTCGAACAGGAACTCTTCCTCGAAACCGTGCGCGCCCACTACCAGTCTTGCGTCGGAGAAAGCTTTTTGGCTCTCGATGGCACCGCTTCCGAGGACCAGGTCTTTGCCGCCGTCTGGCAGTTGTGGCGGCAACGGTTCACATTCCCCGGCGTGCGGGATTGACAGGAGCGGGGCTCCTCTGCTACAATGCTTTGACCGTTGGAGGACTTTTCATGGCCAATCACGTTTCCGCCATTCGTCAGCACCGTCGCGATGAGAAGAAGCGTCTCATCAACCGTATGAACCGCAGCAAGATGAAAAACAAGATCAAGCTCCTGCGCAAGGAATTCGCCGCCGGCAACCACGATGCCGCCAAGAAGCTCCTCCCCGCCGTGCTGGCGATCATCGACAAGACCGTCACCAAAGGGACCATCCATTCCCGCACCGGTTCGCGGTACAAGTCGCGCCTGAGCCACCTGCTGAACAAAGTCGGCAGCTGAATCGCCCGCGGGGATGACCCTCCCCCGGGAGTACATCTCTCACAACCAGCTTCGCCTGTTTCGTGACTGTCCGCAGCGGTACGCCTACGCGTACATCGACCGGATCCCCACCCGTCTCTCCGACAAACTCTTCCTGGGCATCGTCTTCCACTCCCTGGCCGACGAGATCCTGCGGCGGCGCATCTCTGCCCCCGAGATGACCCTGGAGGAGAGCTGCGACCTCTTCGCCGACCGCTTCCGCGACTTCCAGAAAGACAAGGATATCCACTGGCTGGAGCCCATGGGCAAAGTGCGCGATCGCGGCCGGGCCTTCGTGCGCCACTTCGCCCAGCAGGTCGCTCCGACCCTGCGCCCGATCATGACCGAGAAAGAGCTGACCACGAGCATCCCCGGGGGCCCGGTGCTCAAAGGGGTGGTCGACCTGGTCGAGGACGACTTCTCGATCTCCGACTTCAAGACCACCACCGCCCGCTGGCCCGCCAGCCGCGCCCGCAATCCCCTGCAGATGCTGATCTACCGCTACCTGTTCCGCCAGACCTTCGGTACCCAGGCCCCGTTTATGCGCTACCTGATTCTGTACGGCAAGACCGATCACCACGTCCGCCACCAGGTGCTCGACGTAATCGCAGGCAGCGAGGGGGAAACCTGGATGCTCGAGGTGATCGGCCACGTCTGCGCCCAGATCGAACGCGGCCATTTCCCCCGGCAACCCGGCTTCGGCTGCCGCTTCTGCGAATACGCAATCCGTTGCCCTCGGCAATCCCCCAGGGCGGGGTGATCGGGGGGCTTTCGCAAAGCCCTTCCCCTTCTCTTTGAAAAAACGTACAATACCGCTATGCGCATCAAGATCGGATTGAAGGCCGTTTCGGGCACCGTCATCCCCATCGAATACCAATACGCCCTGTACCTGGGGTTGCGCCGTCTGCTGTTCGCCCACTTGAAGGTAAAAAAGCCCAAGGCGGCCAGCCAATACAAACGCAAGTTGCCCGACTTCACCTTTTCCCAGCTGCAGATCCCGCAACGGCGCGTCGAAACCGGGTTGATCCATATCGACAGCCCCTATTTCTCGATCTCCCTGAGCTCAGACGACGACCGCCTGGTCGAGCACCTGCTGCTCGCCTTGCCGGCTGCGGGCAACCTCGCTTTTTTCGGTCGCAAGTTCCCGATCGCCAAGGTCGAGGTGATCGAAGATCCCGAATTCACCACCGGCGAGCTTCGCGGACGAATGACCTCCCCCATGCTGCTGGCCCGCCACCAGGACGGCAAGGTGCAGTTCCTGACCCCGCACAGCCCCGACCTCAACGCGGTATTCACCAGCGAGTTGCTCACCCGCTACAGCCAAACCCAGGGAGCCATGCCCGCCGTACGCGAAGTGCGGTTCGACCTCGATCAGGGCTACCTGGCCCGGGCGAAATCGGTTACCCGGCTGATCACCGTACGCGGCACCCACTTCCGTTTGATCTGGTGCCCCTTCACCTTGCAAGCCGCTCCCGAGGTGCTCCGTTTCGCCTACCGCGCGGGTCTGGGCGAACGCCGCCAGTACGGGTTCGGAATGTTCGAGTTGCTCGGGGGCGATCTCCGGGACGGCCCCAACTGACCCCGCTTTCCCCCTCATGAACCGATCCGCCCGCCTCGGAGGACTACTGGGGGCGGCCCTGCTGACAGTTCTCCTCTGGCGCCTCCCCTTCGGGGGGTACCTGCTCTACCCGTTTTCGATCCTGGCCACCTGGTTCCACGAGACGGGACACGGGCTGGCAGCCCTGGGGCTTGGCGGAAGCTTCCATCGTCTGAGCCTGTTCGCCAACGGCTCGGGACTGGCGTTGACCTCGGGACCGCTCTGGCTGGGTCCCTTCGGCCCGGCCCTGGTCGCCGCCGCGGGGCCGCTGGCCCCGGCACTCGCCGGCTCCCTGCTGATCCTCGCCAGCCGGCGGGCGCAGACCGCCCGGACCGGCATCGGAGTGCTGGCGGGTTTGATGATCGTCTCCCTGCTGCTCTGGGTGCGCTCCGGGTTCGCCCTGCTGGTCATCGGCATCCTGGCCGCCCTGCTGCTGTGGATCGTTGCCGCGGCCTCGCCCGGCTTGCGGATATGGACGGTGCAGTTTCTCGGGGTGCAGGCCAGCATTTCGATGTTCTTCCAGATCGACTACCTGTTCACCCGCCAGGTGGTCATCGGCGGCAAGACCTTCCTCTCCGACACCGGCCAAATGGCCCAGGCCCTGCTGCTGCCCTACTGGTGCTGGGCCGTGGTGCTGATCGCCCTGGCTTTGCTACTGCCCTACCGCAGCCTGCGCAGGGCTCTGTCGGGACAGTAGCCGGATCGACCGGCCAGGGCAAACTCAAAACGCGGGGCTACCGCCGGGGTTAGGCATCGGGGCCCGCCTTCTCTTCGATCTCTTCCAGCAAGGCCACGGCCCGACGCAGGTGGGGGATCACGATCGAGCCGCCCACCACCAGGGCGATCGAAAAGGTCTCGAACAGTTCTTCGCGGCTGGTCCCCTTCTCCCGGGCCTTGAGCAGGTGGTACGAAACACAATCGTCGCAACGAAGCACCATCGAGGCCACCAGGCCGAGCAACTCTTTGGTCTTTTCACTCAGCGCCCCGGCCCGGTAGGTACGCTCGTCGACTGCAAAAAAACGCTTGATGTCGAGATTGCCCTGGTCCAGGATAACCTGGTTCATCTCCTGACGGAACCGCACAAAATCCTCGGTACGCCCCATCGTCTCACCTCCCTGGTAAAAGAAACCGTTACCCCAGCAGGTAATCGCCGAGATCCCCGGGGCTGGCAAACAACTCCCGGGCTCCGGCCGAGACCAGCTCCTGGCGATCGCGATACCCCCACAGCACCCCCAGCGGAGTCATGCCGGCCGCCAGACCGGTCTCGATGTCGACCCCGCTGTCCCCGACAAAAGCCATCTGTCCGGGCGGCTGGCCGAGGAGCACCGCCAATTTGAGGGCAGCGGTGGGGTCGGGCTTGCGGGGCACTCCGGGCAAACGCCCCCGCACCACCCACAACCCGGCCCCGGGCAACAGGGTTTCGGTCATCTGGCGAACGAAATCGTCGGCCTTGTTGGAGAGAACCGCTTTGGGCAAACCGGCCCGCGAAAGCCGCAGCAACAACTCGGAAATCCCGGGATAGGGGGCGCTGTGTTCGGGCCAGCGCCGGTCGTAACTCTGACGGTAGCGGGCCAGCAAGTCGCCGGTGGGACGCCCCGCGGCCCCGACCTCGGCCAGGGCCTTATCCATCAAGCCCTCCATGCCATCCCCCACCAGGCGGCGAAACACGGGCTCGGGAATGGGGGGGAAGCCGTCTTCAACCAGCACTTCGTTCATGGCGGCGGCAATGTCGACCAGGGTATCGAGCAGGGTGCCATCCAGGTCGAACAGGACCCCAGCGAAGCGACGCGATTTTATGGGCAAGGGACCCCTCGCCGTCAATCGGGTTTGGCGGGAGCGAAGAAACGGCGCTGCCAGAAATCGAGCGACGAGCGGTAGTACTCGATCGCCTTGGGCCCGCGGAAACCGTGGCGTTCCCCGGGGTACAGCATGAACTCGGCGGTCTTGCCCCCCGCCAGCAGCCGGTCGAGCAACTGCAGCGAGTTCTGCATGTGCACGTTGTCGTCCATGGTGCCGTGGGCGATGCGCAATCCGCCGCGGTAGCGATCGACCCAGGTCAGCACCGAACTCTCTTTGTAACCGTCGGGATTCTCTTCGGGGGTGTCCATGTAGCGCTCGGTGTACACCGAATCGTACAACCGCCAGTCCACCACGCCGAAATCGGCGATCGCGCTGGAGAAGAGCTCCCCCTCCCTGACCACCGAAAGGGCGGCCACGTACCCGCCATAACTCCCCCCGGTGATGCCGATGCGGGTGGAGTCGATAAAGGGATGGCTGGCGATCAGCGAACGAATCGCCTCGGAGTAGTCTTTGAGCTCCCAGTACCCGAGGCGGCGATGCATCAATGCGGCCCCCCTCTTGCCGAAGTGGCCCGACCCGCGGTGATCGACCGCCAGCGAGATGATGCCCAGGCCCGCCAGGTAGTGGGCGCTCCAGCGCCGGCTGAACGAATCGCTGACCACCGGGGACTCGGGTCCGCCGTACACCTCGAGCACCAGCGGATACTTCCGCGACGGGTCGAGGTCGGGGGGGAGACACCAGCGGGCGGGCAAGGCAAAACCGTCCCGGGTGGAGATGCGGAACAACTCCTCTTTCCCCAGCCGGTACTCGGAGCGCAGCGGCAGGTCGCTATCGCCCAATTGGCGGATCTTGCGGCCGGTGGCGGCGACCAGGTCCATCACCGGGGGACGGTCGATCTTCGACCAGCGGTCGATGAAGAACGCTCCTCCGGGGGCTACCTGGGGAAAATGGCTGCCGCTCGGGGGGGTGAGTCGCACCGGGGTCCCCCCTCCGGTCAGGGTCACCCGGTACAAGCCGGTCTGGGTGGAGGCTTCGCGCCGGGCGGTGAAGAACAGGCGATTTCCGGATTCGTCGATCCCCGCGATCCCTGTCACCGGCCATTCCCCTGCAGTCAGAACCGTCTCCTTGCCGGCGGCGTCGACGCGGATCAGATGGGCGAATCCGCTCTTGTCGGAAACAGCGACAAACCCGCCCCTCTTCAGTGCGGCGAACTTGCCGTCATCGAAGAATCCCACCCAGGAGGTCTGCTTCTCCTCGTAGATCTGGCGGACCGGTTCGCCTGCGGCGGGGCAGGCAAACACCGTCAGGGTGTCCTGGGCATGGTTCATCTTCTGCACGTAGAACAGGTTCCCCTGGGGAGCCCAGGCGGGGAAGGCGATGTAATCGTCGTCGCGGGCGCCGAGATCCACCCAGCGGACATCGGGCTGGCCCCGGGTCCACACCCCCAACTTCACCACCGGGTTGGGGTAGCCTGCCTTGGGATAGCGCTGGTTTTCCAGCTTGCCGTAATCCCCGTTCACCTGGAACAGCGGGAAGACAGGCACCTTGGCCTGGTCAAAGCGCAGAAAAGCGATCCGGTTTCCGTCGGGGCTCCACCAGAAAGCCCGGTACTGGCTACGCCGGCCCAGGATCTCCTCGTAATAGACCCAGGAGGCGTAGCCGTTCAGGATCTCTTCCGAGCCGTCCTGGGTCACCCGGGTCAGCGCCTGCGAGGCCAGATCCACGACGTAGAGGTCGCCTTCGCAGGTGAAGGAGGCATGGCGGCCATCGGGGGAGAGGGTCGGGTTTTTGGGTTCGCCCGGAACGGCCAGCGGGATGCGCGCAACCTGGGAGGTTGCCTTGCGGAACAACAGCAACTGCTTGCCCTGATGGGCCAGGAAAGTCTGCCAGTCGGCACTGCGGTCGTCGGCAGCCAGCAGGTTGAGGCCCGCCTCTTTCAAG
>CAZTNO010000123.1:0-8022 GCA_964614865.1 uncultured Clostridia bacterium | reverse complement strand
CTGGGTGAGGATCTTCTCCTCCCGGCGGAACAGGGTGATCTCGACCAGCCCCGAATCGGCCAGCTCCTGATTCAACCCCCCCAGCTGAAAGAAGAGGTGGAAATTGTCGCTGGCCAGAAAATCGTTGCGCGGGGAGGGGACGAACTGGCGGGTGCCGACAGTGAAGGGCTTGTACTTGCCCTTCAGATCGGGGTTGTCGATCAGCCGGTTGGCCAGGATCAGGGGGCTGATGCGCAACGGATCGCCTTTGGGCACCACCACGTCCTGTTCGATCGAGGTGAATTCCTTGGAGATCTTGTTCTTGATCAGCACGCTCAGCCTGTACTTGCCCTCGATCAGGGGGAACTGGTCCTGGAAGCTGAACAGTTTGCCCTGGATCTTCTCGATCTGGTCACCGCGAAACTCGATGGGCACCACCCGGCGGATCTGCGAGACCACGTTGCCCTGGTCATCGGTCACGTTGCCGTAGATCTCCAGGGTGGTGAAATAGCGGTCCTGGAATTGCTCCAGCGACAGTTTCTTGGGCTCGATCAGGTAGTTCACGAAGTAGGTGCCCCGCTCGTCGCGCAGCACGTTCACCTGGGCCGAATTCTCGATGTACATGTCGGCCGAATCGACCTCCACCAGTTCCTTGTATTTCAGCAATTTCTCGGCATAGATGCTGTTGATCATGCGCTGGGGGAAGGCGGGGATCTTCTCCCGCACCAGCATCTCGGATGCCAGCGAGGGGGAGAGCGAGGTCTTGTCTCCGGGGATCAGGTTCAGCGAGATCTCGGCGAGCAGCGGCTCGATTTCGAAAATGGCGCCGTAGGCCGATTCCACGTCGTTGGGATCGCCGGTCCAGGTGGAAAGCAGGTACTGCGGCCCGTACTTCACCGGGCTGTAGAGCTCGTATTCCCCCGCTCCGTCTTTGCGGAAAAAGACCACGTTGAACGACTGGGGCAGGCCGTTCTTGGATTGCCCGTCGTAGAACCAGACCTCGATGGGGTAGAGCCCGGTGGTGTTCTCGTGGCGGTCGATTGTCTTGGGCTCGCCCAGCAGGATGTAGATGCGTCCGCGATCGGTGCGCCACCCCGGGGCCGGCGACTCGCGGCCGTACCAGTGGTTGGCGTGTTGCAGGCGCCGGTAGTGTTCCTTTTTGAACTCGTTTTCGGGCAAGTTGGGGTTGGGATCGCGCTGCCGCCAGAAGGCGCTGATGAACAGTTCCCGCTCGCGGTCGTTGCCCAGTTTCAGGAAGACCTCCCGCTCCACCGGGGAGATGATGTAGACGACCTCCTGCTCCAGCCACAGCTGGTATTTTTTGGGCAAATTGCGAATCTGCTCTTTCTGCGACTGGCCCGAAAGGAGGGGAATCAGGACGCACAACGCCAACACGAAAACCACCGACTTTTTCATGACAAAGCCCCTTTGAACCATTGCGGAAAAGAGCCGGACGAGCCTTGGCCCACCCACTCCGGTAGTATATAGCATCCCCGGGCCGATGGCAACAAAGCCGCCCCCCGCCCTCCCACGGGGAGGCGATCTGGATTTTTTCCGGGCAGGGTCATATAATCGCTGCCATGAACCCACTGCCCCTGCTCGCCCTGCTTTCCCTGTCGCTCCTCTCCCCGGCCCAGGGGCTCGAGCAGCAACTCTCGGGGTGGTTGGCCGCGGGAGACTTCCGCACCGCCCCTCCGTTTGCCGGCGATGCTTCGTTCGCCCCCGTCATGGCCCACTTCGCCCAGGCCTTGCGCGTGGCTCCGGTTTCGGAGGGCAAGACCTCGGTCAGCTACGTGGCCCGGTACCCGGGCTACGGCGAGATCGGGCTGATCTCTTTCACCGACCAGGGGGGGCTGGCCTGCGACATCAAACTGACCCCGCAAGTCTCCCCGCTGCACTTCATCGAACGCTTCCGCAAAGTGGGCGTTCGCGACGTCGCCTTCAAGGTGGGCGAAGCCCAGGTGGAATGGCTCCAGGGATCGCTCTTCATCCCCGAACCGGGGCCGGGACCGGTGATTTTCGTCGGCAAATGGCAATTCCGCATCGCCCCCTCCAACGCCGAGGAGCGGTTGACCCTGAAAGCCGTCAGCAAGCGGGAAGAGTTGGTGGAGAGTTCGCCCTGGGCGTTGTTCCAGTTCACCGCCGAGCAAGCGCAGGCGGTCCTCCCCCCCGGTTGGCGGGAGGCACCGGTGGCGGCGGGGGGCGAAGTCGAAACGATGATCCGCGATTTCCGGGAAGAATTCGGCTTTTTCGTGGCCCCGTTGGGCGAAACCTGGTACGCCCCGTTCGAGCGGGAATACCAGATGATCCGTTTCAGCAAGAAGAAGAACCAGCACTTTTTCTACACCTACGACCCCAATTCGGCCAACGACACCGCCCTGGTCGTCTCTCCCGGCAACCGGGTGGTGCTGAACTACCACTCCGGGCCGGCCCGGTTTTCTTTTGGCGGCGAGGACACCCTGGAGAAACTCTCCTGCCGGTTCAACTACACCCCCGGTTCCGATTTCCTGTCGGGCGAGGCGAATCTCAGTTTCAAGGTACCCTCCCCCATCAAGACGCTGCGGATCGCCCCCGGGATGCAGATGCGCGCCTACCTGCCCGGTCGAAAAGGGGCCGAGATCAACCAGTTTCGCCGCACCGACACCTACTACCTCTTCGCCCCGGGCAAAGACGAGCTGAGCCAGCTGCGGGTCTTTTTCGGCGGCCGCATCGCCCCGGCCGAGCCTGCCGGAGAGTTGATCCGCGGCCAGTCCCTGTTCGGCGAAGATCAGGAATACGACCGTTTCTTCCACCTCTCCCGCGATCAGGGATTCTACCCCAATCCCGGCGTGCACTTCTTCCCCAGCGAGCTGACGATCAGCGTGCCCGGCGGGTATTCCTGCCTGGCCACCGGTCAGCTCACCGCCCAGACCCCCCAGGAGGGGCGGACCACCTTCTCGTTTTCCAGCCCCCCCGCCAAGGGGATCTCGATGATCTGCGGGCCTTTCCAGCAAGTCCTGGAGTTACCCGGCAAGTTGCCGGTCCGGGTGTACGCCTCCCGCCTGATCCGACTCGAAAAAACCTACTCTCCGGCCGAAATCGCGGTGATCGGAGACTTCCTGGTCTCCACCTTCGGCCCGCTCGAAGTGCCCGAGCTGAATATCCTGCTGCAAAAGGGGCGGGACTTTGGCGGCCTCAGCCACACCGGTTTCATCGTCAACCACCTCCCCCCACCGGCCCGGACCTCCCGCGAGGGGACCCGCAGGCAGGTCCTGGCCGAAGGGCCCCTAGTTTTGGCCGAGATCCGGCGGGACAACCTGGTGCACGAAATGGCGCACCAGTGGTGGGGCGGGCTCCTCTCCTGGAAGAGTTATCGTGACGCCTGGATCACTGAAGGGTTGGCCCACTACTCCACCCTGCAGTACCTGCGCAAGATCCTCTCGCCCGCGCGCTTCGAAAACCTGATCGCCCACCAGATCCGCTGGGCGATCCGCAAGTCGCCCAAGGGCCCGATCGTCTACGGGCAGCGGATCGCCAACGTCACCGGCGACTACGATGCCTACCAGAGCGTCGTCTATGCCAAGGCGGCGTTGGTGATCACCATGCTGCGCGACCTGATCGGCGAGGAGGAGTTGCACTCCCGCCTGCGCGGTGCCCTGCAAAAGTTCCGCCACCGCAGCATCTCGAGTGCCCAGATGGCCTCCCACCTGGCCCAGGGGGACCCCATGCTCAGCCGGTTTTTCACCCGGTGGCTGAACCAGCGGACCACCCCCGAAGCAAACTTCGCCACCCGGATGGCGGGAAACACGGCGACCCTCTCGGTGCGGCAAACAGGCGAGGCTTTCGTCTTCCCCTTGCGGGTCACCCTGGAAACCGATCGCGGCGACATCGAACGCACCGTGGTGGTCAGCGAAGCCAGCCAGGAATTCCCGCTCGATGCCGGCTCCCGGGTGCTTTCGGTGAAGGTCGCCACCGGGGCAAGCCCCGTCCTCTTGCACGAAGAGTAGCCGGCCGCCCCCCCCGTCGACTTGACACTGAAAAACAGGTGCGCGTATAATTTCGGGGCAGTGAACTCTGCGGGAGGAATTCCAATGAAAAGAGTGTTCCTGATGACAATGGCGGTGTCCCTGGTCGGGCTTTCTCCCCTCTTCGGCATCAGCAAGGCGAAACTGGTCCAGTGGAACGGCATCATCACCGAGAAAGACCAGGCTTCCAAGCTCCTGAAGCTGGAGGAGTTCGAGAAAGAGTACGGCACAGACAAAGACAACCTGACCACGCGGCTGTACGTGAATCTGACCGACACCGCTTTCAAGTTGCAAAAGTACGAGAAGACCATCCAGTACGGTGAGATCACCCTCGCCATCAAGGAGCTGGATACCGGCGACAAGCTGCAGGTCCTCCTGGATGTGGCCAACGCCTTTTATGTCACCAAGATCGACGTCGAAAAGGCGTTCAATTACGCAGGCCAGGTGATCGACCTGGCCGGGAGCGCCACCGACCTGCCCATGCAGCCCGAGATCAAGGGGGCCCTCTACGTCGCCCCCGCCCTGCGGGTGCAGGTGAAGATCCTCTACGGCAAAGACAAAGACCCGGCAGCCCAGGTCATGGCGCTCAACAAATCGGTCGAGGCCTACTCGTTCGACAAGTCCGACACCTCGCTGAAGCTGGTACTGGCCCTGGGCAACCGGCTGAACGCTGCCGGCAACGGCGAAGAGGTGCTGAAAAACTACGAGAAGGCCTACACCTTCAAGGCCGACAGCGAGTTGGCCCGCCAGCTCGGCCTGCTGTACAGCAAGGCCGGTAACGAAGACAAGGCCATCGAATACATGAAAGTCTCGTTCGAGAGCAAGGAGAGCTCCGAGGCCTCCTACAGCCTGGGCATCATGTTCAGCAAGAAAGCCAACGCCGAACTCGACGAGATCAAAAAAGCCGAGTTGAACGCCAAGGCGGTCGAGTACCTGAAGGCCTCGTTCAAGATCAAGAAGAGTGCCGAAGTCGGCTACTACGTCGGAGTCCTGCTCAACAAGGTCGACATCGACACCGCCCTGGCCTACCTGGCCGAATCGTTCCTGATGGAAGACGCCCGCATCTCTCCCAAATCCGAACAGCTGCTGTTGCAGCTCTACGTGAACAAGACCAAAGAGATGAAACAGGAAGAACGGGATGCCGGCTACGAGGAAATTCTGGCCGCAGCCCGCGGGCGATTGGGGAAATAGAACCACACCGGGCGACCGGTTTCAGGCGGGGGGCGCCACCGGCGCTCCCCGTTTTTTTTTATTCTGCCGATTCAGGCGGGGAGTTCGATGATCCGGACGTTGCCTTTTCGGCGGGTGATCCCCTGGTTGTCGAAGTGCTCGAGCAGGATGATCAGGCTCTCGCGGGGCAAGGTGCCGGCGATGTCGCGAAAACCCTGGATGGAGAGGACGTCCCCCTCGTTGCGCTTGAACTTCTTCAGGCGATTGATGATCCGGGCCAGCTCGTCGGCCAGGACGAAGTGGTGCTCTCCGCAGGCGACGATCTCCCCCTCGCTGAGCATGTGCCATAGGGCCTGGTTGAGTTGGGCCGGGGTCAGTGGCGAGACCCGCCCCACCCGTTCGATCGAGAAGACGGCCAACTTGTTCTGCTTCAGGCACTCGCGCAGTTCTTCCTGCTGGAGTTTTTCTTCCTCGGAGAGGGGGAGGCGCTGAAACACCACCCGCCCAGGCAACAGGGCGAGCTCGAGTTCCACTTCCAGCGAGCGGAGCAGGTAACGGAAGAACAGGGAATCCTGGGGGATCTTCAGGTGGTCCTCGATCTCCCCGAGGGCGACCCCCTTCTCCCGGCGGGCCTGGCGCTCGGCAAGGAACAGGCGCAACGCCGCCATCACCTCGCGGTAGTTCTCATGGGAGGTGACGAAGAGGGGGAAATAGGAGATTACCTTCACCCGGGCGGCGATTTCCCATTCCAGCATCTTTGCGGCCCAGCGGACAGGATCGGCGCCGAAGAAGGGCATCAGCCGGGAAGCCTGAAGGTACTTTTCCACCGAAAGCAACCCGGCGACCCATTCCACCGGCTCCTGCTCCCGCAGGGAGGGGAGCAGGACGGCCATGCGCTTGAGCTTGCGCTGGTTGTACTTGCTGAGCATCGGCAACAGGATATGGAGAACCCCGCCCCGCTTGCCGAAAGGCAGCTCCTGGCCAAAGCGGAGATCGACCTGGAAAGGGAAATGGAGCACGGCCACGCCGGCATCGATGGGCTCGAGGCTCGAGGGAACGAGATCCCCGGCGATCGAGATCTTGCCGCTGGTGGGGGCGGTAAGGCCGATGCCCCGCACCGACACGAAGTAGGCGTTGAAGCGCATCAGCAAACGACGGCTACCGCTTTCCCGAGATCGTGCCCGCGACGGGGTGTGCCCCTCAATGGCTGAAAACGCGGGCGCGCTTCATCACCAGGCGCTTCTTGAGCATGATCGAGAAGCTCTGGAACGACATGTAGGAGTACCCGAACTGGAACATGAGCAGGAACGGCATGGTGAGCCAGATCTCCTCGGTGATCGAGATGGCCACGGCGAAGGTGAAATAGATGGCGAGCACGAGTTCGATGACCGGGATCAACATCTTCTTGTTGCCGCGGTACTTCTTGCCGACCCACTGGTCGCTCTTGTCTTCGATGCCGAACTTGGGGGTGCGCACGAATTCCGACTCCTGGTTCAGCAAGGCCTCGATCACCGCCACCGAGTTGTTGACCGACAGGCCGATCCCGAGGGCCATGAGCAGCGGCTGGTACTTCAGGGTCTGGGTCCAGTTGGAGTAGAGCTCCTTTTGCGACACCACGTAGAAGGCGGTGACCGATGCGGTGGCCATCAGGAAGAGGGGGACGTCGAGGCCCATCATCTGGCCCCAGTTCAGGTTGCGGCGCAGGATCATCACCGGCAGGATGGCCACCGACAGGGGGATCATCAGCAGGTAGGCGAAGTTGGCCGCCAGGTGGAAAAACGCTTCGGTCTTCACCCGCAGGGGGAGATCGGCCTTCAGGATCCTGGGCAGCAACTTCTTGCAGGTCTGGATCGAGCCTTTGGCCCAACGGTGCTGCTGGGCTTTGAACGCGATGACGTCGACCGGCAACTCGGCGGGCACGGCCAATTCAGGCAGGTAGATGAACTTCCAGCCCTTCATCTGCGAACGGTAGCTGAGGTCGAGATCCTCGGTGAGGGTGTCGTGCTGCCAGCCGCCCCCGTCGACGATGGTCACTTTGCGCCACATGCCGGCGGTGCCGTTGAAGTTGAAAAAGCATCCCGAGCGGTTGCGGGCGGTATGCTCGATCACGAAGTGGCCGTCGAGGAAGATCGACTGCAACTGGGTGATCAGCGAGTAATTGCGGTTCAGATGGCTCCAGCGCATCTGCACCATCCCCACCTGGTCGTCGGTGAAGTAGTGGATGGCGTTGTGCAGGAAATTCTTGTTGGGGACGAAGTCGGCGTCGAAGACGGCGATGAACTCGCCGCGGGCGACCCTCATCCCTTCGGCCAGCGCCCCCGCCTTGAACCCCTGGCGGTTTTCGCGGTGCAGGTAGGAGATGTTGATCCCCTGCTCCCGGTACTTGTCGACCCGGCGGCTGGCGATGGAAACGGTCTCGTCGGTGGAATCGTCGAGCACCTGGATTTCAAGCCGGTCGGCCGGGTAATCCAACTTGACCACCGCATCGATCAACCGCTCGGCCACGTACATCTCGTTGTACATCGGCAGCTGCACGGTGACGTAGGGAAGTTCGTCGAACCGCCCTTTCGGCCGGTGCGGGTTCTTCTTGTTTTTCAGGTACTGGAACACCATGTGGTACCGGTGGGCCCCGAACACCGCCAAAATGCACAGGACCACAAAGTACAACACGACAATGTGAGAATTGAGATTTTCCATCCACCACCCCTTGATCACTTCGAAGGGGGGATTATACACCTTCCCCCCTTGCCACGCAAGGGTTTTCCACTCCGGTTCCGTGCTCCCCGCCGGCCCCCGTCAACCGGGGCAAAACACCGGCAGGGGAGACGGTCTGGACTATTTCGCCTTCAGCAGGGCGTCGATGCGAGGG
>CAZTNO010000122.1:6203-8169 GCA_964614865.1 uncultured Clostridia bacterium | reverse complement strand
ACCGTTTCACCGTCAGGGCGTCGTAGACATCGGCCACGCTGACGATGCGAGCCGCCAACGGGATCTCCAGCCCCCGGCGCCCCGGGGTATAGACGATGGGGTCGGCAAACAACTCGCCGACTCGGCCGGGATACCCGGCTCCGTCCCAACGCTCATGGTGGCACAGGGCGATCTCGGCCGCCATGTCGTCCCAATCGGAAGCCGAATCGGCGAAAAGGCGGGCCCCGAAAACCGTATGCCCCTTCATGACGGCAAACTCTTCGGCGGTGAGCTTGCCCGCTTTTTTCAGGATGATATCGGAGATGGCCACCTTGCCGACGTCGTGCAACATGGCGGCGATGCGCAAAACGTCCTGGGTGCGGTGGATCTCTTCGGCGGGCACCCCGCGGTCGAGGGCCCAGCGTTTGTAGATCTCGATGCTGATCGCTCCCACCCGGTTGACGTGGGCCCCGGTCTCATTGGGATCGCGCAGTTCGGCCACCTTGATCATGCGCAGGATGATTTCCCGGGTCATCTTGGCCCGCTCGATGGCCACCGCCGCCTGACGGGCGAAGTGCCCCACCAGCAATTGATCTTGAGAAGAGAAAACCCGTGCCCCCCCCCCGTCGGCCAGCGGATTGATGACCTGCAGCACGCCGATCAACTGGTCTGCGGCGGTCAACAGCGGCACGGTGAGCACCGACCGGGTGCGATCGCCGGCCCGCTCGTCGAAATCGCGGTTGAAGGCGTAGGGTTGGCCCGCGCCGAGGTGATAGGCGTCCCGGATGAGGAGGGGGCGACCCGAGCCGGCCACGAACCCGGCCATCGACCGGTCGTCGATCGGCAGTTCGTGGTTGACATAGATGGCCTTGCTGGCCTCGGGCCCCTGCATCAGGGTGTCGTTTTGCACGTAGCGGAAACGCAACCGCCCCCCTTCGACCAGGTAGATGGAACCCGCATCGGCATGGGTGAACTGGCGGGCGGCGAGCAATACCTGGCCCAGCAGGGTGTCGATGTCGCGCAGCGAATTGAGGGCTTCGGTGACCCGCAGCAACTCTTGGACCGATTTTTTTTTCAGGGCTCCGGGCACGGCACGCTCCTCCCCATCTTAAGGGTGGAATAAACGGAGGCGGCTGTCAACTCCGGCCTGACCCCTTCCCCGCTCAGGAAAAATACGCGACTCCGGCGGTGAACAGTCGGTGATCGAAATCGCCGGGCACGTTGGCGAACAGGCCCGGAGTCCAGCGTTCGGGATGCCCCATGCGCCCCAGGATGCGTCCGTCGGGACTGGTGAGCCCCTCGATCGCCTGGGTTGACCCGTTGGGATTCACCGCCGGGTCCATCGAGGGCAATCCATTTCCGTCCACGTAGCGGGTGGCCACCTGCCCCGCCGCCAGCCAACGGGAGATCTCCGGCTCACTCGCCACCAGCCGCCCCTCGCCGTGGGATACCGCCACCAACCGGGTTTCCCCCGCCGGAAAATGGGCCAGCCAGGGGGAGAGGTTGGACACGGACCGCACCCGCACGATTCGCGAGACGTGTCTGCCGATGGCGTTGCCGGTGAGGGTGGGCGAATGGGGGCCGGGTTCGCCGATCTCGCCATAGGGCACTAGCCCCAACTTGATCAGGGCCTGAAAGCCGTTACAGATGCCGAGAATCAGCCCGTCGCGGGCCAGAAAATCGTGAACCGCAGCCCGGATGCGGGGGTTGCGAAACACGGCGGCAATGAACTTGCCCGATCCCCCCGGCTCGTCGCCCGCCGAGAAACCGCCCGGAATCATCAGGATTTGCGATCGGGCCAAGGCCGCGGCCAACCCGGCGAGCGACCCGGCGATCCCCGCGGCGGTGCGATTGCAAAAGACGAACACCTCGGGCAGGGCGCCCGCCTCGGTGAAAGCCCGGGCGCTGTCGGTCTCGCAGTTGGTGCCCGGGAAGACGGTGATGAGCACCCGGGGGGGGGCCAAAAGCTTTTGCGCTCGCGTAAACC
>CAZTNO010000122.1:0-6193 GCA_964614865.1 uncultured Clostridia bacterium | reverse complement strand
CCCCCCCCCCCCCCGCGGCCGCCCCCCCCCCCCCGCGCCCGCGCCCCCCCGCGGGCCCCCCCCCGGGGGGGGTCGGGAAGGATCTCCCCTGTTTTTGGGGGGGTGAAACCGACCGGAAAGACCCTCTCCAGCGGTTGCTCCCAGGTTTGGCGTAGCGAATCGAGCCCGACCTTCCCCCCGGCCAGCTGAATTTCGGGCTCGGTTGTTGTGACCCCCAGACAACGCCAGGGCACGTCGGCAAGGAGGGCCGGGACACCTGCCCCCTCTTTCAGCACGAAAACCAGATCCCCGGGGGCGGGGGCGAACAACAGCTTGGGGTCGAGGTCTGCCTCGAGGCGCACTCCGATCCGGTTGCCGAAAGCCATGCGAGCGAGCAGCGGACCGATCCCGGAGAGGTCGGCGGCCATCGCCGCCGTCACCTGCCCGGCAGCAATCAGGCGGTGGACGGTGGCCAGCGTGTTTCGCAGCACGTCCCAGCGGGGCAACTCGTGGTGATCCCGGGGAAGCGGCAGCCAGACCACCGTCTCCCCGGCCCGTTTGAACTCGGCCGACACCAGCCGGCGGCCATCTTCCAACCCGACCGCAAACGCCACCAGGGTCGGCGGCACGGTGAGGTCGTGAAAAGTGCCCGACATGCTGTCCTTGCCGCCGATCGCCGGCGCCCGCAATTCGAGTTGGGCGGTGAGGGCGCCGAGCAGGGCGGCCAAAGGGTCCCCCCAACGATGGGGGTCGTTGCCCGGACGGCCGAAGTACTCCTGCAGGGTGAGGCGGATCCGGGCGGGATCGCTTCCTGCGGCCACCAGCCGGATCACGGCCAGCACCACCGCGTACACCGCCCCGTGATACGGGCTCCAGCGAGACAGGGCGGGGAGGAAGCCGTGGCTCATCAAGGTGGAAAAGTCGGTCTCGCCGCGCTGCACGGGGAGCCGGGCGGCCATGACCGGCTGCGGGGTCCCCTGATGGATGCCGCCGTAGGGAAAGAACACCGATGCGCGCCCGATCGAACTGTCGAAGCGTTCCACCAACCCCCGCCGCGAACAGACGGCCAGATCGGCCAGGCGGTCGTGCAGGAGCTTTTCCCAGGGAGCGTCTTCCCCTCTTTGGGAAAACGGCGAGGCATCGGGGTCGGGGGCGACGAGCACCGCCGCGGCACGCTTCTCGGCGCCGCGACTGTCGAGAAAGTCGCGGGCCAGGTCGACGATCCGCTCGCCCCGCCAACTCATGCGCAACCGCGGCGTTTCGGTCACGGTAGCCACCACCGCCGCCTCGAGGTTTTCGGCGGTGGCCAGGCGCAGGAACTCCTCCAGGTCCGTGGGGGCGATCACCGCCGCCATCCGTTCCTGGGACTCCGACAGGGCCAACTCGGTCCCGCCGAGCCCCTCGTACTTGCGGGGCAAAGCGTCCAGGTCGATCTCGAGCCCGTCGGCCAATTCGCCCACCGCCACCGCCACCCCGCCGGCACCGAAGTCGTTGCACTTGCGGATCATGCGGCCGATACGGGGTTCGCGAAAGAACCGCTGCAGGTGCCGCTCGATGGGGGGGTTGCCCTTCTGCACCTCGGCATAGCAGGTCGCCAGGGATTGCTCGCTGTGGGCCTTCGAGGAACCGGTGGCCCCGCCGATGCCGTCCCGCCCGGTTCTCCCTCCCACCCACACCACAAGATCACCGGGCCGGGGGGGTGCCCGCACCACGTGGTCGCGGGGGGCGGCGCCGATCACCGCGCCGATCTCCATCCGTTTGGCCACGTAGCCCGGATCGTAATACTCTTCGACCATCCCGGTGCAAAGGCCGATCTGATTACCGTACGACGAGAAGCCCTCAGCTGCTTCGGTGGTGATCTTGCGTTGCGGCAGCTTGCCGGGAAGGGTTTCGGCGATGGGCCTGCGTGGATCGCCAGACCCGGTCACCCGCATCGCCTGGTAGACATAGGCCCGCCCTGACAGCGGGTCGCGAATGGCTCCCCCCAGGCAGGTTGCCGCTCCGCCGAACGGTTCGATCTCGGTGGGGTGGTTGTGGGTTTCGTTTTTGAACATGACCAGCCACTCTTCGACCGTTTCTTCCCCGTCGTGACGCACCGGCACCCGGGCCGTCACCGAACAGGCGTTGATTTCGTCCGATTCCTCGAGATCGTCGAGCAGCCCCTGTTGTTTGAGTTCACGCATGGCCAGCAGGGCGATAGCCATCAGGGTCGGGTTCCCGGTTTCGCCATGACGGGCCAGCAACTCGCGGCTGCGGGCCAGGGCCTCCACCAGTGGCTCCGCCAGAGGCCCCTCGGTCACCGTCACCGGCGAGAGCAGGGTGTGGAAGGTGGTGTGACGGCAATGGTCGGACCAGTAGGTGTCGAGCAGACGCAATTCGGTTTCGTGGGGATCGCGCCGCTCGACGTCCCGGAAATACCGTTGGCAAAGGGCGATGTCGCCTTCGTCCATGGCCAGGCCGAGTTCCTGGCGCAGCTGGTCGAGGTCTTCGGGAGAGCTGGCCATAAACCCGGTCAGCACCGGCACCGGGCCGGGGAGGGGAGCCGGCTCGGCCAGCTTCGGCGGCGTGGTCAGCGGCACCAGGCGCGAATCCACCGGATTCACGCAGTAGCGCTGGATGCGGGCCAGTTCCTCGGCTCCGATGTCGCCTTCGAGCACGATCACCCGGGCCGTGCCGACGGCGACCTCCTCTCCTTCGGCCAGCAGGGCCACGCATTGCGCGGCCGAGTCGGCTCGCTGGTCGTATTGCCCTGCCAGGTAGGCCACGGCAAAGGCCGTCTCCCCGGGGCGCAAGGCAAAACTGCCCTCGCTCACCGTTTCCAGGGGCGGCTCCGACAGCACCAGGTCGCGGACGGCGGCCACGATCCGGTCGGGAGCCCCCTCCAGGTCGTAGACCGAGAGCAGGCGGACCCCCCGCAGGCCGGGCACATCGAGGTCGTCTCGCAGTTCGCAGAGCAGGGCGTTGGCCTCGGTGTTGTGGGGAATGCGTTTCTCGACAAAGAAGCGGCGGATGGGTTTCATGACGACTCCAAGGGCTGCGGTTCGACCGTTCGATTATACCATACCGCCCGCCTCCGACCAGCCGGAGCCCCCCCTGTGGTATAATGGCCCGTGAGCCAGTCATGAAACGATTCCTGCTGCAAAACGTCAAGATCTTGCTGTTCGTCCTGAGCCTGGTGGTCACCATGCTCCTCGGCGCCTTGGTGGGCATCGTCCTGGTCTACCAGAAAGGGTTTCCGCAGATCCGCAACCTGGAAGACATCCAGCCGGTGGTCATGTCGACCTTGCTCGACGACCATGGCCTGCCGATCAAGGAATTCGCCATCGAGAAGCGCATCGTGGTGGCCAGCAGCGAGATTCCCCAGCTCCTCAAGAACGCGATCGTCGCAGCCGAGGACAACCAGTTTTACTCCCACTGGGGCATCAACGTGCGGGGCTTTCTCCGGGCGGTGTCGGGCGTGCTCACCTTCCAGCACCGGGGGGGGGGGAGTTCGATCACCCAGCAACTTGCCCGCGGCCTGTTTCTGACCCCCGAATTCTCGTACAGCCGCAAACTCAAAGAGATGCTGCTGGCGGTCCAGATCGAACGCAAGTACACCAAAGACCAGATCATCACCTTCTACTGCAACAAGATCTTCCTGGGCGGCAGCGTGTACGGGGTGGAGGCCGCCTCGCGCCACTACTTCGGCAAGCCGGCCAAAGAGATCTCCGCTGCCGAAGCTGCGCTGCTGGCAGCGATCATCCCGTCGGCCAACAACCTCTACAGCATCTTCCGCCGCCCGGCAAACTGCGAAAAGCGGCGCAACTTCGTTTTGGGCAAGATGCTCGAGTTGAAGATGATCGACCAGGCCGGGTACCAGGCCGCCCTGACGGTGAAGTTGCCGGTCAGGCCGGTGGACGTGAACCGCGAGTCGCTGGCCGACTACTTCGCCGAGGATACCCGCAAAGTGCTGGAGAGCAAGTTCGGAGACAACCTCCTCTACAAGGGGGGCCTCCGGGTACAGACCACCCTGAACCGCGACATGCAACTCTGGGCCGACCGGGCCCTCAAGAACGGCTTGCGCGCCCTGGACAAGAGGCGGGGATTCCGTACCAAGGAAAAACTCTTCAACCTCAAGGAGAACCAGCTCGATCTGCAGACCTACCCGCTCCCCTCCTGGAACAACACCCAATTCGAACCCGGCACGATCGTCGAAGGGGTGGTGCTGGAGGTGAGCAATCTCGGAGCCCGCATCCGCCTGGGGAATTTTTCTGGCGAGCTGCCGGCCAAGAACGCGCAGTGGGCCTTGAAGAGCTTGCCCCGCCTGCTCAAGGAGGGCGATGTCGCCCTGTTCCGCCTCGACTCGCTGGATCCGCAGGGGAAGTGGATCGTCTCGCTGGAGCAGGAGCCGGTCGTGGAGGGGGCGATCCTGGTGGTCGACAACCGCACCGGCGAGATCAAGGCCATGGTGGGCGGCTACTCGTTCGCCCGCTCCAAATTCAACCGCGCCACCCAGGCCCTGCGCCAGACCGGCTCGACGTTCAAGCCGATCATCTATGCCGCGGCCCTGGAAAACGGCTTCTCCCCCTCCACTCAGATCGAGGACGCCCCCTTCACCTACCGCGACGAGTGGACCGGCACCGTCTGGGCGCCGCAAAACCACCAGAACGACTACAAGGGGCCGATGACCTTCCGGCGAGGGCTCGAACAATCGCGCAACGTGATCACCGCCCGCCTGTTGCAGGCCATCACCCCACGCACCGGGGTCGACTACGCCAAGCGCTTCGGCATCACCTCC
The DNA here is from genome assembly GCA_964614865.1 of uncultured Clostridia bacterium. Lineage (GTDB taxonomy): Bacteria > Acidobacteriota > Aminicenantia > UBA2199 > UBA2199 > CAZTNO01. The sequence continues at coordinate 1,437 of CAZTNO010000122.1, read as the reverse complement.
GACCTCAAACCCTTCATGTCGCTCAGTTTGGGCGCCTTCGAAGTGACCTTGCAGGAGATGGTCGAAGCCTATACCGTGTTCCCCAACCTCGGGAGCCGCGTGCGCGCCTACTTCATCCGCTCGATCCGCGACCAGAACGGCAACGTGATCGAGGAGAACTTCCCCGAACGCAAGCAGGTGATCGAACGGGAAACCGCCTTCGTGATGAACTACCTGCTGCAAGGGGTGGTCCGCTCGGGCACCGGGTACCGCGCCCGGGGATTGAAAACCCCGGTGGGTGGCAAGACCGGCACCACCAACGACTTCACCGACGCCTGGTTTATCGGCTTCACCCCCTCCCTGACCGTCGGGGTATGGGTGGGCCACGACCAGAAGAAAAACCTGGGCTACGAGGAAACCGGCTCCAAGGCGGCCTCGCCGATCTTTGTCGAATTCATGCAGAATTATCTGGAAAAGAACCCCGAAACGGCCCGCTACAGTGAACCTTCCGGCATCGTCTGGCGCGACATCGACAAGTACACCGGCAAACTGGCCACCCCCGATTGCCTGTACCCGTTCCGCGAGGCGTTCCTGCCGGGGAGCGAGCCCGCCGAGCCCTGTTCGCCCGAGGAACACCAGAAGATCTTCAACTACTTCAAGACCGAGGGAGAGGACGAGAGCGACTGAACGGAAAGACGGAGCGGAGGGGGAAAAACCGGGCCCCCGGCCGGACGGTCGGGGGCAAAAAATCGGCCGAGGCTACTTCTTGATCAGGAAGTATACCATCAGGTGTTGATCGGGGGTGGTCACCCGCACCCGGTAGTATTCGTTTTCCCGGAGCATCCCCTTCTTGATGCGCGGCCGGAAGGTCCTGCCCTTGCTGGCGGGATTCGCCATCACGGCGGCCATCTCTTCGTACTGGAGTTCGCCTTTCCGGGAAACGAGGAAGGTGGGAACCCCCTCTTTCTGGGTCAACACGAGTTGATAGGGACCGGCGTCGTAATCCTTGCCGGCGTGGACGAATGCCAAAGGAACGTTCACCCGGCCGATCTGGACGTCCTCGGCGGCAATCCACATGGCCATGGCCAGCAACACCAACACGGTCAAAACCAAGATCTTTTTCACGGACACCCTCCTTGTCGCTTGTGGGCCGACCTGGCAGAACCTGCCCCGATTATAGGAAAGGGTTTTCCCATTGTCAAGCCAACCCTGCGGTGAAGTTTGTCCACGTTGTCCCCCCCGCCGCCCCCCGGTTGACTTCCCCCGCCCCATGGGGCTACACTGGAGAGGGGGCCAATCGTGTCATCCGCATTGAGTTTTGTCGAATTCGTGGCCGAGCAGATGGAAGGGGCCGGAAACATCTCTTTCCGCAAGATGTTTGGCGAGTATGCGATCTACCGGGACCGGATGGTGGTGGCCCTGGTGTGCGACAACCAGCTGTTCGTCAAACCCACCGCG
>CAZTNO010000121.1:0-8275 GCA_964614865.1 uncultured Clostridia bacterium | reverse complement strand
AACCGGGCGAACTGGATGCCGGTGCCGTCCTTGACGTCGAACGACTTGACCGTTTCGCCGTTGGGCAGCATGAAAAAGCGCCCGTCGGAGAGGGTGCCGTCGACGTCCATGATGATCAGTTTCACTTTGCGGGCGAGTTCTTTCTGGTCCATTATATCATCTCCGTACGCCACAGGTCGTGAAGGTGGAGGAGCCCCAGGAGCAGGTTCTCCTCGTCGGTGACCGCCAGCGAGGTGATCGCCCGTTGTTCGAGGATGCGAAGGGCCTCGACGGCGAGCTTCTCGGGGCCGATGGTCAGGGGGTTGGGCTTCATGCAGTCGGCAGCGGTGGTGAGGCGAAAATCGATTTCCCGGAGCAGGAGGCGGCGCAGGTCGCCGTCGGTGATGATGCCCCGCAGTCGTCCTGACCGGTCGACCACCATGGCCACGCCGAACCGTTTCTGATCGATCACTTCGAGCACCCGGTGCATGGGGGTGCTCTCCTCGACCATCGGCAGCTGGTCGCCCGAATGCATCAGGTGACGCACCTTGAGCAGCTTTTTGCCGATGCTGCCCGCCGGATGGTAGTAGCGAAAGTCTTCGGCGGAAAACCCGCGTCGGGTCATCAGGGCGATCGACAGGGCGTCGCCGAAGGCCAGGGTCAGGGTGGTGGAGGCCGAGGGAACGAGGCCGATCGGACAGGCTTCGGCAGCCACCTGACAGTCGAGGGCCACATCGCTTTGCCGGGCCAGGGTGGAATCGAGCGCACCGACCAGCGAAACCAGGCGGATCCCCATGCGCTTGATGGTGGCGATCAGGCGCACCACCTCTTCGGTTTCTCCGGAGGTGGAGAGGGCGAGCACCGTATCGTCGGCAAGGATGATGCCGATATCGCCATGGACGGCTTCGGCCGGGTGGAGGAAGATGGCCGGGGTGCCGGTGGAGGTCATGGTGGCGGCGATCTTGCGCCCGATCAAGCCCGATTTGCCCATGCCGGTGACCACCAGGCGGCCGCGGGTGGCGAGCAGGATCTCGACGGCCTGCTCGAAGGTGTGGTCGATGCGAGGGACGGCCTGCTGGATCGCGCGGGCTTCGGTTTCGAGGACGTTGCGGCCGATCTCGATCGCGTTCATAAGAGGCTATTATACACTTTTTGCAGCTTGGACAACAGGGCCGGCAGTTCGCCCAGTGGGATTGCGTTGCTGCCATCGGAAAGGGCCCTTGACGGGTCGGGATGGGTTTCCAGAAAGAGCCCGCTTGCGCCGGCGGCCAGGGCGGCGGCGGCGATGGTGGGGATGAATTCGGGATTGCCTCCCGACACCCCGCCCGCGGCGCTGGGTCGCTGCACCGAATGAGTGGCGTCGATCACCACCGGGCATCCGGAACGGGCCATCACCGGGATGCTGCGCATGTCGACCACCAGGTTGCCGTAGCCGAAAAAAGTGCCCCGCTCGGTCAACATCACCCGGTCGCCGCCGGCTTCCGCCAGCTTGCGCAGAGCGGGTACCATGTCTTCGGGGGCGACGAATTGCCCTTTCTTGAGGTTCACCGGCTTGCCAGTCCGGGCGGCAGCCACCAGCAGATCGGTTTGTCGGCAGAGAAAGGCGGGAATCTGCAGCATCGACAGCACTTCGGCGGCAGGAGCTGCCTGCCAGGGTTCGTGGATGTCCGACACCACAGGCAAACCGAAATCGCGGCGGATGGCGTCCAGGATGGCCAGGCCGCGTTCCATGCCGGGGCCCCGGAACGAATCGCCCGAGGTGCGATTGGCCTTGTCGAACGAGGCCTTGAACAGGAGCGGGATACCCGTTGCCGAGGCGATCGCTTTGAGTTCGGCGGCGATCCCGCGGGTCATCTCCTCGCTTTCGATCACGCAAGGGCCGGCGATCAGGAAGAGGCAACGGTCGGTGAGTTCGACCCCATCGACCGCGAAGAACGACTTCATTTCGTGCCCTGTCCGGATCGCCGGCCGGGTAGGGTTAGAACGAAAATTTGATCCCCCCTCCGGCCCGCAGGCCCCCCATCTTCAGGTTCAGGCTCTGTCCGGAGATGGGCTCGAACTTGATGGTGGCGGCGACGTAGCGCGCCTCGATGCCGATCGCCAGCGATTTGCCTAGCGAGTAATCGGCGCCGGCCCCGGCAAAGAAGCCGAAGCCCGACTTGCTCTGCTCGGTGGCTTCGTAGGTGATGTTCACCGTGGTGTAGGGATAACTGTCCTGCACCGAAAAACCCGAGATCAGGGTGGCTTTGCCCATCACCATGGCCGGCCCGGCCGTCAGATTGAGCCCCAGGCTGCCCATGCGCAGGGTGTAGACCAGGCCGAGATGGACCTCGGTCTGACTGGCGGGAAAGGAGTCAGCTCCGCTGGCGGTGCGCATGGCGTTGAACAACAAGGGGTGGGGAATGGCGGCGGCGATGCCCGCATCGAGGTCGCGGCTGGCGAAGGAGGCCCCCAGTTCGATGCCCAGGGCGGGGGAGAGCCGGTAGCCGATGGCGACGAAGGGGAGGTTGGCTTTGGCCAGCCGGTAGTCGGCGGCCAGAGTGGCGCTGTCATGGTAGAGGGGGATGGAGCCGGCAAAGCTGGTGGTCGGTTCGTCAAAGCCGACCTGGTAGTGGGCCCGCAGCCAGATCTTCTTGAATTTTTCGGTACGGGGCAACGGTGTCACCCGGGAGACCTTGGTTGTTTGCGCGCGGGAGGTTTCCGGGATGGGCCTTTCCTGGTTGCTTTTCGGGGGCTGTGGGGCTTCTTCAACCGAAGCGCCGATCTCCTCCACCACGTTTTCGTGGATATAGCCCATCTCTTTGGGGTTGACCCCCTCGGGGGGCAACGAAACCTGATACCAGGCCCCGGTTTTTTTGACAATTTCCAACACCGCATTCTGGGAAACCTGTCGCACGATGGCGGCGCCGATGTCGGGGGTCAGGCGGACGTTGGCCTTGGAGGCCTTCACCCGGAGCTGGCTGGCATCTGCGGCCGGGAGGGCCACGAGCAGCATCAGGGTGAGCAGGATGAAAAGGGAACTGCGTTTCATGATCATTACTCCTGAATGTTGCCGCTAATTGGCGGTGAAGCCGATCGCCAGCATCGAGCCCAGGGTCTGGACGTGCTCGGCGCTGCCCTGGCCGTACAGCTCGGCCGCCGAAAGGAGGAGGGCGTTGGCGGCGTCGATGAATTTGGCGGTGCGGGTCATGTAGGCGGTGAACGCCCGGTAGTAGATGCGGGTGGCCCGGGTGAGGCCGATCCCGTTCACCGTGCGACCCGAAATCCGGTGGGTGCCGCCGCTCGCCAGCAGGTAGAAGGCGTGGCCGAAGATGGTGCTGTTGAGGTGGACTCCGCCGATGTCGACCAGGTTGCCCCGATAGTAGAGGGGGGGGATCTGTTGCGACAGGTGGCTGGGGTCGGCATACCAGTAGTTTTGCGGGAAGCCGGCGTTGCGCAGCTGGGAGTTGGTGTTGGGGTCGGCCAGGTTGCGGCAGCCGGCGGTGGAGTATTCGATGTGGCCGTCCTCGCCATTGAACCAGTCGGCCTGCAGCAGCCCGGTGCCGACGGGTTGGAAGGCGAATTCCACCGCCGCCCCCATGACATCGGAAAAGGCCTCGTTGAGCGCCCCCGATTCGTAGGCGTAGACCAGGTTCGAGGAGAATTGGGTGACTCCGTGGGAGAGCTCGTGGGCCACCACGTCGATGGCGGCCGCGAGTTGCTGGCCGCCGGCCCCCGACGGGGTGCCGAAGACCATCATCAGATCCTCCCCGGTCCAGTAGGCGTTGTCCTTGTTGCCGCTCGAGGAGTCGTTGACGTAGGCGATCACGTCGAGGTTGCTGCCGTTGATCCCGGAGCGCCCCAGGGCGGTGTAGAAGAAATCGTAGACAAAGCCCAGAAACTGGTGGGCGTTGACCGCTTCGCTACTGGAATTGAAAGAGTTGTCGGTGGAGGTGGGGATGTACCCGCCGAGTTTGCCATCGTAGGTCAACTGGACGATCGGGCGGATGCGCTGTTCGTCGGCCAGGTAGTACTTGCCTCCCGAAAGGGTGGTGGCGAGCTTGACCGCTTCCCCGTGGTAGCCGCGGCCCAGGCCGATGGCGCCCGAATTTTCGTTCATGACGTTGGAGAAGAAGGTGAGGATGGCGCCGCTGTGGGCATCGACCACACCGCTCATGCTGTACTCCCGACCGGCGGTGAAGGTCATCAGCCAGGCCAGTCGGACGTCGCTGTCGGAGACGGGGTAGACGATCAGACCCGGGGCGGCTTTGAGCTGCGGAGAGCGCCCGGTTTCCAGGGTGGAGCGCAAGGTAGCGGCGGCACTCTCGGCGGTTACGACCGGAGTCAGCGAGAGGTCGGTGATGTCGAAGTACTTGCCGGTCAGCGAACGGGTGATCCCGTTCTGGTCGTGCAAGATGACTTCACCGCCAAAAACCGGGAGTCCCCGGTAGTGCTGGGCGAAGCGACGATGGACCATGCCGGCCAGAGGGTCGGTTTCCTGCCGCACCAAAACCAGATCGCCGGCGGTGATCTGTTGGCTGATATGGGTGATCTGGTCTGCGAGGGGCATTTGGGCCAGGGAGGAACGGGGGTCGTCATCGCCCGGCTGGGCGAGGGGACGCGGCCCGAGATCGGCGGCGTTCAGGGCGACCGCCAGCAGCAGGCACAGCGCGAACACAGTCAAGCGAGAATTTTTCATGGTGACTCTCCTCGGTGTTCCATTATAGGAAAGCCCTGGCAGGAAGTCAATTTCGCCGATTCCCTCCGCAACAACCGCGGCGACGAGGGTGTGGTTGCCTCATCGGAAAAAACGCGCCGGGACGATCGCCCAGCTCCTGTTTTCAGCCGGCGGGAGCGGAGCTCTGCTCCAAACGGCGCAGCCCGGCCAGGGCATCGTCCAGGGTGGCGAAACGCATTCGCAATTCGATCTCCCCCTTTTCGAAAAAAGGGTCGTGGCGGAGTTCGGTTCCCGCCGGCAACTTGCGCGTTCCCATCTCCTCGCGCCAGCGGTCCCCGGCGGCCATGGCTTCGGGAAAACGCAGCCGGCGCAGGGCGGCCAGGATCTGCTTTTGCGGCATTTCGGCGGATCGGGTGGCGGGGGGGGCCACCAAAGAGACCACCTCGGCGAGTGACCAATCGAGCCTGCGGGCTGCCTGGCGGGACCAGTCGATCAGGTTGCGCTGGTCGCCGGAAGAGAAGGGGATTGCCGCCAGCAGGTCGAGCAGGGGCCTCGCCTCTTCTGCGGCGCACCCGGCCAGGGTGACGGCGTGGCTCACCGAAATCCGCGCCGCGGCCAGAGGCGAAACGAACGGCTCGGCCAGCAGGGTGTCCAGCCGGGCCAGCAGCGGCGGGGTCAACGGCAGGTCGAACCCCGTTTGCCGGCGAAGTTCGGCCGGGGAGATCCGGCCGGCGATCCGCCTCACGAAGAGGAGCTTCTCGGCCGGATTTAGGCCGACGAAGCGTTCCCGCCAGCGGTAGCCGAACCGCAATACCTCGACTTCGGGCAGCGGGGGCAACACCCACACCGGAGCCGTTGCCAGCGGGCCGTCCCGGGCAAGCAGCCACTCCCCGAAATCGTGGCCGGCGGCCAGTTCCCCCTCTGCGGTCGCCACCAGCAGGGGAAAGGGGGCAAGCCCCGCGGCCAACTCGGCACACCGCTCTTTCCGGGAGGGGCAGGAGAGCGAGTAGCGCTCCCCCGGACCGAGGGTGGCCAGGGGGAGCGGGGGGGACGGCGGGATCACCGGGGTCCTAGAAGAAGCCCACCACGTAGCCCGCCAGGGCGAAGATGGCGTTGAACCAGGCATCGTTGGCGTCGAATACGCGGCCGGGCAGAATCATCTGCAAGGCTTCGAAGGCCAGGGCGGCGATCATCAGCAGCGGGATGGGGAGGAAACTCTTGCCTTTGCGGTTTTCCCAACCCATCAGGTAGCCCAGCACGAAGAATTCGAACAGGTGGAGCAGGAGGGGGAAGAACTTCAGCGACAGGTAGATGTTGCGCTGGAAGATGAAGTAGAAGACCAGGGCGGCCGACAGAAACAACGGCCCGCTGTCGGCCAGGCGCTTTTCGAGCAGGATGCGAGCCAGCGACACGCAGAAGAATCCGGCCAGCAGGCCGAGCAGCACGTAGGTGATGAAGGGCAACCCTTTCCACTGGATCATCCAGCGTTCCAACGGGCGGTGGTAGGGGGTCGTGGCCAGGATCAGCACCAGGTAGAGGAGCGAAAACTTGAACTTTTTCAATCCTCCCCCTTGTCTGCCGCGGCCGGAGTGATGCCCACCTTTTCCAGAATCTTGCTGCGCAACTCGGCGTACAGCGCCTTGTTTTCCTCGAGCAGGCGGCGGACCGATTCTTTGCCCTGCCCCAGCCGATTTTCGCCATAGGTGTACCAGGCTCCGGTTTTGGTGACAAAGCCGTGGGTGACTGCCAGGTCGATGATGTCGCCCTCGCGCGAGATGCCCTTGCCGAAGTAGAGGTCGACCTCGACGTCCTTGAAGGGGGGCGCCATCTTGTTTTTGACGATCTTGAGCCGGACCCGGCCACCGACCACGTCGTTGCCCTCCTTGAGGGTCATGGTCTTCTTGACCTCCACCCGCAGCGAACTGTAGAACTTGAGGGCGCGACCGCCGGTGGTGGTTTCGGGATTGCCGACGAACATGCCGATCTTCTCGCGCAACTGGTTGAGAAAGATGAAGGTGGTCTTGGACCGGGCCACGATGGCGGTGATCTTGCGCAGCGCCTGACTCATCAGCCGGGCCTGCAACCCCATGTGGGCATCGCCCATGTCGCCCTCGAGCTCGGCCTTGGGCACAAGGGCTGCCACGCTGTCGATGACGATGATGTCGACCCCACCCGAACGGACCAGGATTTCGGCGATCTCCAGGGCTTGCTCGCCGTAATCGGGCTGGGAGATGTACATCTCGTCGATGTCGACTCCCAGGTTCTGGGCGTATTGCGGGTCCAGGGCGTGTTCGGCATCGATGAAAGCGGCTGCGCCTCCGGCTTTCTGGCATTCGGCGATCGCTTGCAGGGCCAGCGTGGTCTTGCCCGACGATTCGGGGCCGTAGATCTCGATCACCCGCCCGCGGGGGAAGCCGCCGATACCGGTGATCAGGTCGAAGGAGAGGCACCCCGAGGAGATCGCCGGCACGTTGACCACTTCCCGGCCACCCAGCTTCATGATGGAACCCTTGCCGAACTGTTTTTCGATTTGCGATACGGCGCCGCCCAGCGCCACTTTGCGATTGCCTGCGTCAGCGATCATGTCGTTCCTCCTTGGTGGTGGCAAATGCCGGGTCGGCGGGTGGCCGGCGGGGCCCCCGGTCACGACCCGATGAACTCGATCTTTTCGAATTCCTGGTCTTCCTGCCGGTAGGTTTCGATCACCTCGCGCAGCGAATTGAGCAGGTGGACCAGGTCGTTTTCGATCTCGCGGCGTCGCAGGGTGAGCGATTTGATTTCGTCGCGCACCGTCCGCTGGCGCTCGCTCGCCCTCTTCATCAAATCCTCGGCGCGCATTTCGGCCTCTTTGATGATGATTTCGGCTTCCCGGTGTGCGGTGGCTTTGATCTCGTTGGAGAACTTCTGCGCGGCGATCAGCGTTTCGCGCAGGACCTCCTCGCGCTTCTCGAGTTTTTGCAGACTTTCGCGCATCCGCTCGAGTTTCATCTTGAGATCCTCTTTCTCGGCGATCTCGGCCTCCATCGATTCGGCCACCGTCGACAGAAAAGAACGGACCTCTTCGGGGTCCAGGCCCCGCAAGCGGTTGGAAAAGGATTGGTTCTGGATGTCTTGTGGGGATACGTTCATCCCGCGCCTCCCGTGGCGACCCGGGCCGCCATCAACAACAGCGTGTCGGTGAGAAAAGTGTCGGCAAAGTAGAGCAGCAACAAAACCACGATCGGCGACAGGTCGATCCCGTTCACCACGAGAAAGGGGAGAACCCGATGGGCCAGTCGGAACACGGGGTCGGTCAGGCGGCGCAAGAGCTGGATGAGCGGGTGGTAGGGCAGGGGGCCCAGCCAGGAGAGGAGCGAACGGACGATCACCAGCAGGATGTAGATCTGGAACACGGTGTGGACCAGCTGGGCGATCGCTTTGAGCAGGATGGCCAGGATCATGGGGCCCGCTTGCCAAACAGGGCGGTGCCGATGCGCACCAGGGTCGCCCCCTCTTCCACCGCAATTTCGAAATCGTCGCTCATGCCCATGGAGAGGTGGCGGATGGCGAGGGCGGGCAGGGAGCTTGCGTTGAGCGATTCCATCAGCGTTCGCAGTTGCCGGAAGTGGGGGCGCGAACCTTCGACGTGGTCAGGGGAGG
>CAZTNO010000120.1:0-8290 GCA_964614865.1 uncultured Clostridia bacterium | reverse complement strand
AGCCGTTTGCCTTCTTCTCCGCTTTGGCCGGCAGCAGGGTGTTGGTGTTGAAATAGGTCGGCATGCGGCCCGAGCATCCGATCCCGGCCACCACGATGACGTTGTCGGGGTCGATGTTCAATTCGGCGAAGGCCATGGCGATCGACTTCAACACCACTCCGTCGCCGCAACCCGGGCACCAGGGGGTGGGGAAGGTCCGATAGCGGATATAACGTTCGTATTCTCTCATGTCAGAACTCCTTGAGGGCGCCCAGCACCTCGGCGGGGGTGAAGGGGTTGCCGTTGGCCCGCAACAGGGCGCGCCGCTGCACGTCTCCCGGGGCGACCCGGTCGATCTCCAGGGACATCTGCCCCAGGTTCATCTCGACCGTCAGTACCTTCTTGATCCGCCCCATCCGTTCCAGCAGGGCCTGGTCGGGAAAGGGCCAGATGGTCAGGGCCTGGAATAGTCCGGCGCGGATCCCCTGTTCGCGAGCCAGCCGCACCGCCGCCAGCGCCGAGCGGGCCGAAATGCCGGCAGAGAAGATCATCACCTCGGCATCGTCCATCTCGTACTCTTTGAAGCGGACGATGTCGTCGAGATGCTGGTAGATCTTGGCCATGCGCAACCGCTGCATCTTGTCGACCGTCTTGGGCTCGAAGCTGGGCCAACCGTGGGCATCGTGCTCGAGCGAATCGACATGGATGGGGTAGTGGTGGAAGAAATCGACCCGCGGCGGCTGCTCGCCGAGGTTGCGGTCGTAGATGTTGAGGTCCTCGATCTGGTTGGTCTTTTCCCAGTACACCTCGAAACTGCCGCTGCCGGGAATCTCGATATCCTCGTGGGCCTTGGCCAGCACTTCGTCGGAGAGCAACACCACCGGGGTCCAGTACTTCTCGGCCAGGTTGAAGGCGCGGATGGTCTCGCTGAACAGTTCGTCGGAAAAGGCCGGGTAGAGCGCGATGATCGGGTGATCGCCGTGGGTACCCCAGCGGGCCTGCATGATGTCGGACTGGGCGGGCTTGGTGGGCATGCCGGTGGAGGGGCCGCCGCGCATGACGTTGACGATCACCACCGGCACCTCGGCCATCACCGCCATGCCCAGGTGCTCTTGCATCAGCGAAAAGCCGGGGCCCGAGGTCGCGGTCAACACCTTGCGCCCGGCCAGTGAAGCGCCAATGCAGGCGCCGAGCGAGGCGATTTCGTCTTCCATCTGGATGAAAGTGTGGCCCAGGCGGGGCATCTCTTTGGACATGTACTGGGCGATCTCTGAAGAAGGGGTGATCGGATAGCCGGCAAAGAAATTGCACCCGGCGGCCAACGCGGCCTTGGCGACGATGATGTTCCCTTGCAAAACGTGGCGTTCGCTCATTTCTCCCCCCCTTTGTTCTCTTCCTCGTAGTTGACGAAGATGGCGAAATCGGGGCATTGCATCTCGCACATCTTGCAGCCGATGCAATAATCGGGGGCGTCCACCTTCACCGACACGCCGAACTTGTTTTTCGGATCGTCGAACAGTTGCAGGGTGCCGGTGGGACAGATGTCGACGCACAGGCCGCACCCCTTGCAGTAGAGGGGCACCAGCGACAACTTGTTGACTTTGGGGGAGGTTTTTCGTTGCGCGCGCCGTTCCAGGGCCCCCTGGTTGGCCTGAGTCTCTTCCTTTTCCATGAATTCACCTCGTGGGGGGTGGCAGATTTTACCGGCTCCTGGGGGGAGCGGGCAAACGCAGACGCCAGAAATTGGCCCCGGCGGCCCACCGTCACCCAAAAATTCTACCACAAAACCTTTTGTTTGGGTACCTTCGCCCGGCGGTTCCCCCACGGGGACACCGGGGCTAGGTGCGGACCTTGGTGAACAACCACACCCCCAGAACGAAGAAGATGAGCAGCGGCAGAAAGGCGGCGGGCAGGGGGGGGAGGAGGCCCGTGGCTCCCAGCGAGTTGAAAACGCCGATCATCCCCCAGTAGACCATCGAGATGGCCACCGCCATGCCGATGCCGCTGAGGGTGCCTTGCCGTCCCATCAGGAAGGCGAAGGGGATGGCGATCAAGACCATCACCAGCGAACCGAAAGGGAAGGCGTACTTGCCGTACAACTGGGATTCGGCGCTGCGGGTGTCGCGGTGATTTCGGCGCAGGGTGGCGATGTACTGCCGGAGCTGCCGGGTGCCCATGTCGGCCGGATACTCTTCGCGCTGGAAGAATGTTTCGCGCCCCTCGGCGAAGGGGACCGTGCGAGTCTGGAAAGGGACATAGGAAACCGGCGCCTGATCGACGAAAGTCCGCTCGTATCCGTCCTCCAGGGCCAGTTCCCCCGGCTTCAGCACCGCCCGTGCGGCGTACAGCCGGCGGCGCAGTTCCCCCTCCGAACCCAGTTCGACGGTGTTCCAGGAGGTGAAAACCTGGGTGGCCCGCTCGAAGTAGGAGTAGAAGTAGATGGTGCGACTGTCCTGGCCGATCACCCAGTTGCGCATCACCGTCCCCTCCTCGGCCACCTTGCGGTTGTGGATCTCGTTGAGCAGGGTGACCGCCTGCTTGCGGGCCCCGGGCAAGACGGTTTCCTGCACGCCGAAGTAGAACAGCGAGGCCATCACCCCGAACACCAGGGCGGGGCGAGCCAGGCGGAGCAAACTGATGCCCGAGAGTTGCACCGCCACCACCTCGTTTTGCCGGTTCATCAGGAACAGGGAGAGGAGCACCGTGGTGAGCACCGACACCGGCAGGATGAAGCCGACCATCTCGGGGGTATTGAACCACAGGTATTCGAACACCCTCACGAACGGCACCTTGTTCTCGATCACGTTGTTGATCAATTCCACCACGGTGACAATGCAAAAGATCATCCACAGCGACGAAAAAACCAGGAAGAAGACCAGCGCCATCTTGCGCAGCACGTAACGGTCGAGCACCGGCAGCAGCGAGAAACGGGGGCGCGGAAAACGGAGCGCCATCAGCACCCGCTGCCGGTGGCGTTGGTGGAAATCCCGCAGTCGGGTGCCCGGCCCCGGCCAGCGGATCTCTTTCTCCCTTGCGGAGCGGGCAAAAAAGTAAAACCCCGCCGCGAGCAGGAACAGGTTGGGCAGCCACATGCCGGCCCAGGGAGAGAGGACCTCCTTGAGGATCAGGTTGCGGGCGGTGGTGATCAGGACGTAGTAGAGGAAGATGATGCCCAGCGACACGATGAAGCCGCTGGTCTTGCCCCCGCGGCGGGTGGAGATGCCCAGGGGCAGGGCCAGGAAGCCGAGCGCCAGGCAGGCGAAGGGCAGGGCGAACTTCTTGTGCAGCTCCATGGCCAGCATGGGATCTTCCCGCGACTGCCGGTAGCGATCGAGCAATTCGGGGAAGACCAACTGGGTGGAGCGGCGCCCTTGCTGCACCGGGACCATCTGGGGCACTTTCTCTTTCATCGCCGAAAAGCCCGTCAAGGTGTACTTGCGGGGCTCGTTCTTCTTGAATTCGTGGACCACCCCGTTCCAGAGCACGATCGCCCCGTCGCCCTTGCCAGGGTCGTGGACATAGGCCCCGCTGCGGGCCAGGATCAGCGAATCCTTTTCGGGAGCCCGCATCGAGTAGAGGAAGACGTTTCGCCACTGGTGGGTCTGCGGGTCGGCGTCCTGGAAAAAGAGGGCATAGTAGGGGATTTCGCGGTAAAAGACACCGGGGCGGATGTTGGACACGGTCTGCGAGAAGACCACCTCGGTGAACAGCCGGTTCAGCCGGTAGTTGGTTTCGGGGGCCACATACATGATCAGCCAGGAGGAGAACAGCCAGGCCATGGTGGCAAAGACCATGATCGGCCGTAGCAGGCGGAGATTGGAGACCCCCATGGTGCGCAAGGCGACGATTTCCGAGTCGGTGCTCATGCGGCTGAGCCCGGCCAGCACCCCCATCAGGGTGGCCATGGGCACGGTGAACGAGAGCAGGTCGGGGAGAAAGTAGACCAGGATGAGCAGCACCGTCCCGGCCGAAGCCTCCTTGCTGATCAGCGCCTGGGAGAGCAGCAGGACGTTGTTGATGAGCAGGGTGAAGGTGTAGACGACCAGCCCCACCAAAAAGGGGGAGGCGACCTCCCGCAACAGGTATCGATCCAGCGCTTTGCCCATCCTCGCCATGATACCATGGGGCCCCCACCCGGCCAAGGCGGGCGTTGCTTGCCGGGGTGGAGGGAGCCCGACCCGCGGCAACCCCATTTTGGACCCCCCATCCGAAGATCTTGATTTTTTCTCGGGGGGGGAGCATAAGCATGCCAACGGGAGACGCGTTGCCGGCAAGGAGGAGCGGATGAACCATAAGATCCGGGCGATGGTGTTATTGGTTTTCTGGGCCGGCGGCGCCATGGCCTGGCTTGCGGCCACCGAAGGGACAGGGCCCCAGCGATGGCGAGGGGTCATCCATCTGCTCCAGGGAGGTGAGGGAACCATCGAGTTCACCCTCGAGAACACCGTCATCCAGGGGACGATCGTCATTCCGGTCGGCGACCGGCTCTTCGAGACCCCGATCCAGGGAAGGTGGCAGCAACGAGACCTGTTCTTCCGGCGCACCTTGTCCCCGACCAGCGAACAACCGTTCCAGGGCATAGTCACCCCGGTAGACGAAACCCACGTCCGGATGGAGGGGCGGTATGCGGCGGGTTTTCACGGAAGCTGGACCGGCGAATGCGAGCGGTTGGAAAGGCGGGAACCCTCCCGGGATAGCGGCAATGCGAGGAGGGCCCCCCCACCCCCGGTTTCGGGCAAGAAAGAGACCGTAGCGGCGATTATCCCCCTCGAGATCGAGGGGCGCGATGGCCTGCGGGCGGAGATCATTTCCTGGGCAAGGCCGGGGCTCCTCCTCGATTTCGTGGCCGGGGCGAGCAAAGCCAAATGGACGAACGCCTGGCTGGAGCTTGGTTTTCCGGGCGACCCCGCCAACCCGAAGGGCTATGCCCGGCTCGAGGATCAGGCCCTCATGGAAGACGGCAAGATCTATCCCCGCATCCTCGAGACCCACCCCCACCGGCAGCCCCGGGGCATGATCACCGGCAGGTACGCCGACGTGACCATTCCCGCGGCGGGAGCCGAGTTTCGGGCCGGGCTCGGCTTTCGCCAGGGGGCCTCGGGCACCGACGGCGTCTATTACGAGATTCGCTGCGAATTCCCCGGATACGCGGGCATCCCGGTGCGCCGCGAGTACCATAAAACCTACAACCAGAGCGTGGCTACCGATTTCAGCCAGGACCTTTCGCGATTCGCCGGCTTGAAAGGCATGGTCATCCTTTCGGTCAATGCCGGCAAAAAATCGGCCGACCACGACCGGGCGGGTTGGATCGAGCCCGCGTTGATTTCACTCGAGCAGGAGACCAGGTTCGCCAGTTTCGTGGGCGGCGCCATCGGCTCGGCCCGCAACGGAGACGCGCTGACGAACGCCTGGGGCGGGAAATCGGGCCAGCTGTTCGGCACGGTCGTCCTGTACTTGTCGTTCGCCCACGTCGATCGCCCGTATCCGGTGCGCATCGAATCGTATCAGGGCGACTCTTTCCTGGAGGCCAAGGATCTGGGGAGCGTCGATCCGGGCCATCCGGAGATTTGGGCAACGCTGGCGAGAAACTCCACCGGAGAGTGGCGCGAGCGGGTCATCTTCAACGGCACCTACGTGGGCGACCTGCGCTATACGATCGCCAAAGGCGGGGAATAACAACCGGGCACTGCCCCGCCCGTTCCCGGGAAAGCCCGTAGCGTTCCGGCCCGCGGCGTAGCAGCAGGAGCGGGAGCCCCAGGCGAAGCGGTTGCCCCGCCGCGCGACTGCCGGCTTGAATGCGCGTTTTGTTGGGAGTACGATCGGATCATGATCAAAAGTGCTTTCCGATCAATCGTTTCGGCTCGCGCTACTGCTTGAGCATTCACACATGGCGCTCATGGACTTTTTTCGGGAGCCGTGGAAACATAGCGATCCTGTCATTCGTCAGAAAGCTGTGGAAAGATTGAAGGACCAGACGATCCTCGCTGATATCGCAAGGAACGAAAAGGTCGAATGGGTGCGTAAAACCGCAGTGCTGAATCTCACCGACCAGGCCCTCCTGTTTGATATTTTCAAGACAGAAACCAGCAGCAGTTTGCGAGTGGTGGCGTTGGAGAGGCTGAAAGAACAGACGCTCCTCGCCGAGATCGCCACGGATGAAAAAGATGCTACTGTGCGCACGGCCGCTGCGTGGGCAATCACCGATATATCTGTTCTCAAAGGGATCGCCAAGCTCGGGATCTGCGAGGATTCGAGCATGGCAGCAGTGAAGAAGATCAACACATTGGCCATCCTCGCCAGGTGTTCCAAGAACGTTGAGGATACGACAGCCTGCCAGAACGCCCTCTTTCAAATTGCCATGGAGGGCCCGCACCGGGATGTGTGCCGGGAAGCGGTGAATGAGATCACAGACCAAGCCCACATCATCGGGCTCGCAAAGTCCGCCGGTAGTGAAGAAGTTCGCGCAGAAGCTGTAGGGAAACTCGTCGACCAGGCGGTTCTCGCCGAGATCGCCCGAACGGATTCAAGCTGGGATGTGCGCATGAGGTCGGTCTGGGGGCTGAAAGATCATGCGATCATCGCACTTATCGCCCGGACAGATGACCATGATTCTGTACGCTCCGCGGCAGTGCAGAAGTTGGAAGATCAGGAGCTCGTCGTTGAAATCGCTGGTAACGATCCAAGCCCCAAGGTTGTACTCGCAGCCATAGCCGAGCTGAAGAGAACGGATCTGCTGACAAAACTATCTCTTCACCATGCGAAGCTGACAGATGAACAGGAGAAGGAGATCCGCAAAGCGGTGGAAAAGCGGATAAACCACCTTACCGTGAAAGCCTATGATGTCGATCTCCTCTGGTTGGACAGGGGACCGATCTATTGAGATTGGGGCGGTCTTTGACGGCCTGTTGCTCAAAAGCCTTGTTAAAGCAGTATTGAACGCATTGAGCAGGCAAGCACATTGCTCCCAGGCCAATTCGGCTCCCAGTTCGCGCGTCGGGATGGTCGATCCGTTCCAGCGCAGCCGATCATCGTCGCCGTAGGTTTGGTATTGGCTGCTTCCGGTAGCGGTATGAAATTCGAGTCGCATCTGGTTGAAAAAGAAGAGCCAGCTGCCCATACCGAATCTCCGACCGACGGCGTTGCCCGAGGTGTCGTGGACGAGTTCTGCCATGGGCACCACGCTCCAGCGTCGCAGGGCCCCTTTGCGAAAACGCCAGGCGTAGCCAGCCTCCAGGTAGGTGCGCTGCCAATCGGTCTGCGAGGCGTACCCGCTGCGCAAACGCACGTTCTCCCCCACACGGCGGAACTCCAGGATCCACTGCCAGCCGATATCGGACTCGTTCTGGAACTGGAAGAAGTGCATGGCGTTTTTGCGCCCAGGCAGCTGACGGTCCCGTGACAACAGGCTCTGACCGCGGATGGTGTAGACGTCAGCGAAGTTGAAGCTGTAGTCGACGGCGACGTTGCGGTTGTAGTCGCTGCCGCGAGGAACGGAAGCCGAGGCAGGGGAAGAGCTCCGTGTTGCCCCCGGGGCGGATGCCCGAAATGCCTCGGATCTCGCCCATTTGCAGCAGGAGCGGTCGGTCGCGCGTCACCAGAGTCCAGTAATCGGTCTCCTTCAAACGCGGAATGTAGCGTTTGAAATTGACCCCCCAAACTTGCGCCTCATCGGTGGCGAACCGGCCAGCAGCAGAGTGGACAAGAACACCGCCAAGCAAGGTCCGATATGCGTACCCTTTGAGTTGCGCGCAGGCATTGTCTTCTCCATTTCCGGGGAGCAATCCCCCCGCCGATTTCTTGCAAGAGGGACTCCCAATCCAGGCAATCCGTTTGCCCCTGGTTTTGTCCTGGTAGACCCGACGACTCAATGTCTGGCCAAATTGGCTTCCTTGATTTTTATTGTGGCCATGACTTTGTCAAACATATGGATCCTTTCGTATTCAGAGGCCATGTCTTCCATCTGCAGGACATAGTTGGAATATGGGTAAAAAGTAGCCAATGTATTCTCAACCGCCCCTTCCCAACACTGTGTGCTCTTTACCACGTATTGACCGTTGAGGAACAGCAGCTTGTTTTGCCCACATCCATCGACCCAGCCGGTGAATCCGCCACTACCCGGCAATAGGGACACCATGAGCAAGCCCTTGCCGTAGTCCAAGCCCTTCCCCTCCAGGGCAGCTATAATCTCCCGGCGTGTCTTTGTATTCGGAATCTTTATCCAGCCACAGTCCGTTTTTCTGATCTTTATCGTGATGGTGTCCAGCGGCGTGATAGTTTACGAGTTAATAGGCGTGTAGTTTTACGAGGTGAG
>CAZTNO010000119.1:0-8311 GCA_964614865.1 uncultured Clostridia bacterium | reverse complement strand
AAAGGTGCTGTCGGTGCTCGAGAAGAACCTGGTGACCCGCTTCGTCACCCGGTTGCCGGTGTTGCGCGGCCTGATCTTCAAGCGCATCCGCCAGAAGATGATCGAGTTTTTCGGCGGCAAACTCAAACTGATGGCGATCGGCGGGGCCCCGATCAACCGCGAGGTGGAAAAGTTCTTGCGCGCCGCCGGTTACCCCTACCTGATCGGCTACGGCATGACCGAGGCCTCCCCGCTGATGGTGGGTGGACCGTGGGGCGACAAGACGATCGAGATCGGCTCCACCGGCAAGCCGATCCCCGGGGTCGAGATCCGCATCGACCGGCCCGACGAGCGTACCGGGGTCGGCGAAGTGCTGGCCCGCGGAGACAACGTGATGCTGGGCTACTTCCACGACCCGCAGCTCACCGCCGAAACTGTCGACGAGGAGGGGTGGCTGCACTCCGGCGATCTGGGGCGATTCGATCGCCAGGGAAACCTGCACGTGGTCGGGCGGTCCAAGAACGTGATCGTTCTTGCCAACGGCGAGAACGTCTACACCGAGGCGGTGGAAGACAAACTCAACTCCGGAATGTACGTTTCCGAATCGCTGCTGATCGACCGCCACGGGCGGCTCGAAGCCTGGGTGTACCTCGATTACGATCTGGTCGATGCCGACACCCGGGGGCAGAGCGAAGCCGACCGGCGGCACTACATCACCGGATTGCTCGAGCGGATCCGCCAGGACGTGAATGCGCAGTTGCCCGCTTTCGCCCAGATCCTGCGTATCAAAGAGCAGAAAGAGCCGTTCGAAAAGACCGCCACCCACAAGATCAAGCGACATCTGTACGCCCAGCGTGGCGAGGAGTGACGGGTTTCCTTGCCGGTCGCAGTGAGTACTATTCGAGCGAGGTGTTCCATGAAGGTTTACGGATGGATATGGCTGTTTTTCATGCTGGGGGTAGTCCCCCCCGGCGTTGCGGCGGCTGGCGATTTTGCCCTTCACTTCGAGGATCGGGCCCTGCGCCTCGACCTCTACCTGGTGGGCGATAGCCGGCAGGAGATCATCACCCTCGACCGGCTGGTGCTGGAGGGAGAGTGGGCGGGACCGATCGATCGACCGTCCGCGTCCGCCACCCAGGGGCGCTACCGGCTCACGGTGAGCGAACCCGGCGGGGGTCCCGCTCTCTACGAGGAGGGGTTCGATTCGATGTTTGGCGAGTATCGCACCACGACGCCCGCCCTCGACGGTGTCCAGCGGGTCTACCCCCGTTCGTTGCGTATCCCCATGCCCCGGCATCCGCTGCGGGTGGCCATCGAAGTCCGTGACCGGAGCCATGTCCTGCGGCCGCTGTTCGCCCTGACGGTCGATCCCGGGGACTACCACATCGTGCGTGAGGCGCCCGCTCGCGAAGAGGTCTTTCCGGTCATGACCTCGGGGCACCCCCACGACTCGGTCGACCTGGTGTTTCTGGCGGAAGGGTATACCGCCAGCGACCGGGACAAGTTCCGGGCCGATCTCGGCAGGTTCTGCCAGGCCCTGTTCGCCATCGAGCCCTATCGTAGCCGCAAAGAGCGCTTCAACGTGACCGGAGTGCTCCCCCTCTCCGCCGAATCCTCGGTCGACGAGCCCCGCCAGCAGATCTGGCGCCGCACCGCCCTCGATGCCTCGTTCAACGCCCTCGACCTGGACCGCTACCTGCTGATCGAACAGGGGCACAGGTTGCGCGCCACGGCCGGCCGGGTTCCCTACGACACCCTGGTGGTGCTGGTGAACAGCGCCCGCTACGGCGGCGGGGGGATCTACAACGACTACTGTGTCACCACCTCGGACCATCCGCGCTCGTTGGAAGTGTTTTTGCACGAGTTCGGCCACTCGTTCGGCGGTTTGGCCGACGAGTACTACTCGTCCGATGTCTCCTACAACGACTTCTACCCGAAAGGGATCGAGCCGCTCGAGCCCAACATCACCGCCTTGCTCGATCCCGCCCGGGTGAAGTGGGCGGGCCTGCTGACGCCGGGCATCGCCGTCCCCACTCCCCACGGCAAAGAGGAGATCGAGGCGCTGGTCGCCGAAAAACGCGCCTTGCCCGGGCAGATGAAAACCGAGCGGGAAAAGGCGGTCCAGGGCGGGGCCAGCGCAGCCCAGCTCAAAAAGATGGAGAAGATTTGGGCCAGGAAGGCGGCGGCCGTGGACACGCGGATCGAAGCGGTGCGCACGCGCTTTGCCGATCTCAAAGACAAGGTCGGCGTGTTCGAGGGGGCGGGCTATGCCGCAAAAGGGTTGTACCGGCCGATGATGTACTGCCTGATGATCTCCAGCCCGACCAACGAGTACTGCCGGGTGTGCCAGCGGGCCGTGGCCGCCAGAATCGACGCGCTGGCCCCGCGCTGAGCGGACAGGAACAGGGAGCCCCGGGGGGGATGAAGCGAATCGGGCAAGGGGGGTGGGCGAAGTGGCGGCGCCGGTCACCGCTCGAGCGAAGGCTTCTGCTCGAGTCCTTTCCCCTATTGGGGATCGCCCGGCTGGCGGTGCTGTTGCTCCCCTTCCGCTGGATAGCTCCCTCGTTGGGCCGGCACATGGAAGAAATCCAAAATGAGGTCGATTTCGACCGTCTGGAACGGGCCCGGCTCGTTGGCTGGGCGGTGCGGGCGGCGGCCATTCGCACCCCCTGGAAAAGCGTCTGTCTGCCCCAGGCAGTGACCGCCCAATGGATGCTGCGCCGCCGCGGCATCCCCGCTACCCTCTACCTGGGGGTGAAGAAAACCCTGCCAAAAGGGGAAGCGCTGGCCGCCCACGCTTGGGTGCGATGCGGCGACCTCGTCGTCACCGGAGCCGCCGGGCACCGGAGCTACACCGTGATCTCCACCTTTTCCTGATGCAATCTTGATTTGGCCTTTGTTCTCGGCTACCATGGCGCCATGGATCCAGCCATTCTGAAAATCGATCACCTCGGCATGAACTACGGCGATCTGGTCGCCCTCGACCGCTTCAGCCTGGAACTCGGGCGCGGCGAGGTGATGGGGCTGCTGGGGCCCAACGGCGCAGGCAAGACTACCCTGATCTCGATCCTGTCCGGTACCCTGCGCGGCTTCACGGGCAAGGTGACCTTCTGCGGACAGGACCTCTTCGCCGACCGCAAGTTGAAGAACAAGCTGGGCATCGTGCCCCAGGACATGGCTTTCTACGAGGAGCTCGGCGCCATGGACAACCTCCTCTTCTGGGGCGGGCTCTTCGACATTCCGCACGCCCGCCTGAAGCAACGGGCCGGGGAACTCCTCGAGCTGGTCGAGCTGTCGAGCCGGTCCAGTGAACCCATCAAGAACTTTTCCGGCGGCATGAAGCGGCGGCTGAACATCGCCATCGGTCTGGTCCACGAGCCGGAGTTGCTGCTGCTCGACGAGCCGACGGTAGGGATCGACGTGCAGGCCAAGGTGAGCATCCTGGAGTTGATCCGCGACGTTTGCCAGCGGGGCACTTCGGTGGTCTTCACCACCCACCAGCTGGCCGAGGTCGAGCAGACCTGCTCGCGGATCGCCATCATGGACGGCTGCTGGCCCAGGGGACCCTGCCCGAACTGATCCGCATCGTCGGCGAGCGGGAGCTGGCCGAGGTGGAGGGCTCCTTTTCCGCCGGCGATTTCATGGCCGCCCTGGAGCAGGACGGTGGCAAAGTCCCTGAAGGGATCGAGGTGCTGCGGGTCGAGGACAACCGGGCCCACCTCGCCGTCACCGCCACCGACCGCATCCCCGGCGTGCTGGAGCTTCTGTTTCGCCACCGGGTCCGGGTAACCGACCTGAAGATCAAGACCCCCAACCTGGAGGCCGTGTTTTTGAAACTCACCGGCCGGAGCCTGCGCGATTGAACCGTCTGATCCTGATCCTGACCAACGACCTGAAGCGTCGGCTGCGGGCGCCGACCAGCGTCCTGGTCATGCTCTCCATTCCGCTGCTGATGACCGCCATCATCGGGATGATCTTCGCCCCTCGGCCGGGGGCGACTCAGTTGCCGAAAATCAAGGTGCTGGTCGTCAACCACGACACCGGCCTGGCCTCCAAGTTGCTTTTGGGGGCGTTCGACCAGGGTGAAGTCAAAGAGATGTTCCAACTCTCGCTGGTGGACGCCGGCGAGGGGGAGCGCCTGATGGCCAAAGGCGAGGCTTCGGCAATGATGGTCATCCCGGCGGACTTCTCCGCCCGCTATCTGAAAGGGGAGCAGGTTTCGCTCGAAGTGGTCAAGAACCCGGCCGAGCAGTTCCTGCCCGCGGTGGTCGAGGAGTTCGTGGGCACCCTGGCGGTGATGGGCTCGGGGCTCGGTCAGGTCTTCGCCGAGGAGCTGCGGGCCATCGACCTGCTGACCCAGGCCAAGCTGGCGGAGGTATCGGTCACGGACATGGTGCCGTTCATGGAGCGGGGCAAACGCAAGCTGGAAACGCTCAACCGGGTGCTGAACCCGTTGCTGCTGAAGCTGAAGAAAGAGGCGGTCGGAACGGAGAAGAAGCCGGCCGGGCCGGCTTTCAACGTCTTTGCCGTTCTCTTGCCGGGGCTGGCGGTGATGTTCCTCCTCTTCATCCTGGAGATCGTGATGCGCGACCTGTTGACCGAGCGGCTCGACGGTCGCCTGCGGCGCATGATGTTCGCCCCCGTTTCGGGGGGCGAAGTGGTGCTGGCGCGCATCCTGGGCGGCTGGTTGATGGGGGTGGTGGTGGTGGCCCTGATGTTTCTGGCCGGCTGGTTGTTGTTCTCGATCCGCTGGCTCCACCTCGGCCACCACTTCCTGCTGACCGCGGCGACCTGCCTCGCCCTGGCCTGTTTCTTCGCCCTGCTCAACGCCTTCTTTCGCAACCGCAACCAGGCGGGAGCGTTCACCGCCCCGATCATCCTGGTGTTTTCGGCTTTCGGCGGCTCCATGCTGCCGATCCAGCAATTGCCGGGGGTTTTCCGCGGGTTGAGCCGTTTCACCCCCAATTACTGGTTTATCGAGGGCACGGCCCGGATCCAGCAAGGATCCTTTCCCGGCCAGTCGCTGGCGGTGTTTGCCATCGCCGCCCTGGTGCTTTTTCCGCTGGCAGGGTTTGCTCTGTCCAGGAGGGTGAAGGGATGATCGCCGCCCGACGGATCGCCTGGCACGACTTGCGGCTGATGGTGCGGGACCGGGTCTTCTTTTTCTGGACGTTGGCCTTTCCGCTCTTGTTCATCTTCATGTTCGGCAGCCTGTTCAAGAGCGACCCGTCTCCGGACCGGGCCGCGCTGCTGGTGCAAAACCTCGACCAGGGGCCCTGGGGGGCCTACTTCATCGGCAAGATCCGCTCGCCGGGGCTGGCCCTCGAGGTGGTGACCGAGGAGCCCAAAGAGTTTCTGCGCATGCTGGTGCTGCCCAAAGACTTCTCGGAACGAATCCAGGCTCGCCAGGCCCAGCAGCTGCCGTTCAAACAGAAGTCGGGTGCCAGCCTGGAGGCGGGGGCGGTTTCCGAAACCCGTATCCTGCAGGCGATGACCCGCCTGATCACCGAACTCATTCTCCATGGTGACCGCGACCCCGCAGCGTTTTTTCGCACCCCGGTCGAGTTCCGCGACCTGCTGGTGGTGCGTACCCGTTTCCCCGCAGGGACGTTGACCCAGGTGCCTTCGGGGTTCGATCACGTCATCCCCGGGGTGGTGGTGCAGTTCATCGTGCTGATGGTGCTGATCTACGGCGGCAGCTCGGTGATGGAGGACCGCAAGCGGGGGGTGCTGACCCGGATCCTCTCCGCTCCGGTTTCCCGGGCAGAGCTGTTTTTGGGCAAGTTTCTGGGCCGGTTGCTGCTGGGGCTCGCCCAGGCGCTGCTGCTGATCGTCACCGGCCTCCTCTTCTTCCACCTGAAGCTGGGCGACCCGCTGCTCGCCGCCCTGGTGGTGCTGGTCTTTGCCGCGGCGATGTCGGCGCTCAGCATCTTGCTGGGCTCGGTGATCGGCAAGGAGGACCTGATCATCGGCCTGGCCGTGCTCTTGTCCAACGTGTTCGCCGCGTTGGGTGGCTGCTGGTGGCCGATCGAGGTGGTGCCGCAGACCATGCGCACGGTGGCCATGATCTCGCCCGCCTACTGGGCGATGGACGCCTTCCACCAGGTGATCTTCTTCGATCGCGGATTTGTTGCCATCCTGCCAAACTTGCTGGTGTTGGGGGGGCTGACCGTGGTGTTCACCCTGCTGGCCAGCCGATTTTTTCGCCTGCGCGACTAGGAAAAAAACGATCCGTTAAACTATTGACAGATAGCGATCGCATCTGTTAAGATGTTGACGAATGAAAACCCTACTGCGTCTCGGCCGTTACCTGGAGATCCTCGCCAAGCTTCCCCCCGCCCAAGGGTACGTCTCCTCGGGCGAATTGGCGGGGCTGGCCGGGGTGACCCCCTCGACGGTGCGCCAGGATTTTCACGCCTTCCCCCAGCTCACGGGAGTTTCCAAGCGGGGCTACGCGGTGGCCTCGCTCAAGGCCAACCTGGAAGAGGTGCTGGGCCTGGACCGGGAAACCCAACTGGTGGTGATCGGCGCCGGCCGGGTGGGCCAGGCCATTGCCGGCCATCGCGAGTTTCGCAAGATCAACATCCGGTTCCGGGCATTTTTCGATCGCAAGCCCGAGTTGATCGGCCAGACCATCGACGGCATCCCGGTGCTGCACATCGACGGGCTGCGTGCCTACCTGGCCCGCAATGCGGCGGTGAAGATCGCCCTGCTGGCGGTTCCGGCCGAAGAGGCCGAGGCGGTGATGGCGGTGATCCGCGACAGCGGCATCCGCGCGGTCTGGAATTTCTCCCCGGTGATCCTGGAGTCGGGCGAGCGTCTGCTGGTCGAGTCGGAGTACGTCGGACAGTCCCTGTTCAAGCTCATCTACAACCTCAACCAGCGACTCAAGCAGGAGGAGGCGGGCGAGGAACTGGTGGTTTGCGTCGGCTCCGCCTGCCACCACAAGGGCGCCGAGGGGATGATCCAGCGGCTGCAAAAAAGCATGGCCCAGGGAGTGGCCAAGATCCCGCTGAAGGGGACGTTTTGTCTCGGCCGTTGTGCCGAGCCGGGTGTGACCATTGGCTTTCGCGGACAGATCACGAAGGTCTCCGCGGACCATCTCGATGAGTGGACAGGCAGCGAAATCGCCCCCCTGCTGGCCCGATCCACCGGAAAGTCGGTCGGGGGCAATTGAACCATGGAGGAATGCATGAACCAATCAGTGCAACAGGAACCGCCGCTGCGGCGCTTCCAGCGGCTCCACGACATCGTGGCGTCCTATCCCAAGCAGCCGTCGTCGTTGATCCCGATCCTGCAGTCGGTGCAGTCCGAATTCCGCTACCTGCCCGAGGAGATGCTCTCGTTCATCGCGTCCTCGCTCGGGCTCTCCCCGGCCGCGGTGTACGGCGTCTCCACCTTCTATGCCCAGTTCTCCACCCAGCCCAAAGGCAAGCACCTGATCCAGGTGTGTGACGGCACCGCCTGCCACGTGCGGCAGTCGACCGCGGTGTTGGTCGAGTTGCGCAAGGAGCTGGGGCTCAGTGGCGAGGAAAAGACCACCCCCGACCTGATGTTCACCCTGGAAAAAGTTTCCTGCATCGGCGCCTGTGCCTTGGCCCCGGCGATGATGATCGACGGCCAGATCCACGGTCAGCTCACCCCGGCCAAGGCCAAAGAGGTGCTCGACGGCATCCGCCGCAAGGAGGAAGAACATGCCAAAGCTTAACACCCCGGCCGATCTGAGCCTGCTCCAGGACAAACTGCGCGCCGCCCGGGGCCACGAGAAGAGTCGGATCCAGATCTGCGCCGGGCTCGGTTGCGTGGCCAAAGGGGCCCTGAAGGTGCACGAGGCTTTCGCTGCCGCTCTGGACAAGCGGGGTCTGCTGGGCTCGATCGACCTCTATCTGAAAGGCGAGAAAGAGGGGGTTTCGGCGGTGAAAACCGGCTGCGCCGGTCTGTGCGAAGCGGGCCCCGTGGTGATCCTGTCCAACGGCGATGTTTTCTACGCCAACGTCACCCCGGAACACGCCGAGGCGATCGTCGAAAAGACCGTGCTGAACGGGGAACTGGTGGAAGAGCTCCTGCCGCGGGACGGCGAGCGGGTTTGCCGCACCATCAAGGAAGTCCCTTTCTACGCCAAGCAGGAGAAGATCGTGCTGCGCAACTGCGGCGTGATCGATCCTACCGACATCCGCGATTACATCGCCCACGAGGGGTACAGCGCGCTGTCCCGCTCCCTGTCTGCCTCCACCCCCGAAGCGGTGGTCGAATCGGTGCTGGATTCGGGGCTGCGCGGCCGGGGTGGCGGGGGTTTTGCCACCGGTCGCAAGTGGAAGTTTGCCGCGGCCGA
>CAZTNO010000118.1:4096-8385 GCA_964614865.1 uncultured Clostridia bacterium | reverse complement strand
CGTTCGCGACTCACCCCCCGCTGATCAGGTGGATGGCGTCCATTCTGGCCCCGTCCTGTACTACGGTCGAATCGTAGTCGGGTTTCAACACCAATTGGCCGTCGATGCGCACCACGATCATCGGGAAGGTGAAATTCATGCGGGCCAGGACCTGGCGCACGGTCAGGGTCTGCTCGTCCCAGGACTGGGGCTGGTCATTGACGGTAATGGTCATGGAAGCATCTCCGGATCGGGGTTCTCGAGCAACAGGGTCAGCGCCCAGTCGGCCTGCTTGGCGGCAACGATGCCGACCCGCGGAGCCAGGGGCGGGCACGTTTCGGAAATCTCGGTTTGGAAGTCCCCCACCACCACCAGCCTGCCTGAACGGCGGGAGACGATCGCGTCGGCATGGCCGAAGCCCGCCAACCCCGAGGCCGCCACCAGGAATTTGCCGGGGAGTTTCGTCAACACCGTCTCCAGCAGCATCTCCTTCTGGCTTGCCGCGTCGAAGGCTTCGACGATCAGGTCGCACCCCGAGAGGAGCGAGACGACCCGCTGCGGGTCGAGGCGGACCGCGTGGAGCTCCAGAGTCACCCCCGGATCGATGCGACGCAGGTTCTCGGCAAGTGCCTCGACTTTGGGACGACCGATCTGGTCACGGAAGTAGAACTGACGGTTGAGATTGCCCTCGCTGACCGAGTCGAAATCGATCAGAATCAGTTTGCCGACGCCGCAACGGACCAGGGCCGCGGCGCAATTCGAGCCCAAGCCACCACACCCGGCGATGCCGACGATCTTGCTGGCCAGGATTTCCCGAAATGCACCCATGGCAGGTCTGTTTCTCCCCAGAAATTCTACCCCTCCCCTCCCCGCAGGTCAAGGGGCAGCGCCCCCCTTCACGTCGGATCGGGGGCAATCGGGTCCGAGGAGGTTTGGCGGAAAGCCGACCCGCCGCGTCGTCCCCACTGACGGGGACAGCGCGGCGGTCGGTTGGTTGTTCTTCAGTCTACAGGGTGAACGAGTAGGCAGCGCCCACCTGGAACCTCAAGCCGCCCAGGTTGACCTTGGTCTCCAGCGGCTTCACGCTCAGCACGGTGTAATCGATCTCGCCCAGCAGCGAGACCGACCGGGCCACCGGCCAGCCGACCCCGGCCCCGAGCAGCAGGCCCGCCGCGGTTTTGCTGAAATCGATCTCCGCCAGCGGGATCTCCTGCGAGTACGAAGTGAAGGCGATCCCCGCCTTGAAGTAGGGATCCACCTTGCCCGCGGACAGCCGGTACTTGCCGAACAGTTCGATCGCGCTCATGCGGAACTCGGACGGATCCAGCAGGACCCCGACCGGCTTGTCTTTCGAGTAACCCAGGGTCCAGGCGGCCCCCACCGAGATCCCCCTGGCGATCTCGTAGGTGGCGAACGGCGTGATCGCCAGCCCGCTGCCGTACACGTCGGAGAAGTTCGCATCGGCCACTGTGCGCAGCCCCCCGAGCAAGCCGACCTGGAGTTGGCCGGCGCTCAGCGAGGCCACGCAGAGGAGCATCATCAGGAAAACGGGTATGGTTCGCTTCATGCGGGTGCTCCTCTAGTTGCCCACCACCACCGGCTGGCTCTCCTCGCCCCGGCCGTTGACGGCGGTGATCTTGTAGGTGTAGAGCGAATCGCCGGTCAGTTTCCGGTCGGCGTACCGGGTGATCGTCGCCCCCACCTCGGCCAGCTGGGCGTAGCTGGAGTCGGAAGCACCCTTGGCCTTGCGGCGGATGCGATAGCCGGCGAAGGACGTGTTGATCGGGTTGTGCTGCCAGCTCAGCTGGTTGATGTACTCCTTGCTGAAGACCAGGTCGTTCTCCAGCCGCTCGAGCTTCGCCTGCTGCGGCGGCGCCACCTTCACCAGGCTGACGGTGACCAGCGCCTGGTTGTTGCTCTCGACCGGGTCGCCGGTGGCCGAGTCGTCGATAGCGAACTGCAGGGTGGCCGTCCCCTCGCTGCTCCCCTTCAGCTGCAGCTTCAGGGTCGCCGAGGCGCCCATGGCCAGTTCGCCGATGGTCCACACCCCGGTCGCGGCGTCGTACGTCCCCTGCGAGGCGGAAGTCGCGCTGGCGGTCCAGCCAGCGGGCAGGTTCTGCACGACCGTCGCCTGCTCCGCGCCCTGCGGCCCGAGGTTGCGGGCCGTCAGCTCGACCGGGAACGCCACCTGCGTCTGGTGGCTGCCGCTGGTCGGCAGCGCGGTCAGCGCGAGGTCGGCCGGCTTGGAGATCTGGATGGTGGCCTCGGCCCGGTTGTTGGCCGTGCGCGGGTCGTAGCCGGCCTGGCCGTTGATCCGGCTGCCGAGCAGCTTGTCGCCCTCGGTGCTGGCCCGGGCCGTCACGGTCAGGGTCGCCTGGCCGCGGCGCTTCAGCCCGTTGATCGACCAGCGCAGGGCGCCGGCATCCCAGTTCCCGCGGTCGGGAATGGCCGAGACGATCTCGATCCCTTCGGGGATCACCTGACCGACCCGCACGCCGAAGGCCGGGCTGACGCTGCCATTGGTCACCACCACGCAGAAGGTGAACTCCTCGCCGATCGCAGCCTGGGGCTGGTTCAGCGCGAGCTGGATGCCGAGGTCGATCGGCCCCTCGGGGAAGGCGATGCCGGTGGGGATCAGGATTGGGATCCAATCGCCCGGATTGCCGGGATCGGGGGGGAGCACGACCGGGTCGGGCCAGGGCGGCCGCATCGGATCAGGGTAGTCGATGGGGGTGGTGATCTGTTTGACCGACTGCCGCCGGTTCAGGTCGAACACCTCGACCACCGGCTGGCCGCCCGAGACGGTGGGGTTGGCGACGTAGAGGAAGTTGCCGTCGGGGCTGGTGGCCATGGAGTCGACCCCGAACAGCTGGCTGGTCCCACGCGAAGTCTGCGCCGGCATGGCGCCGATGTGGGTCACCAGGCCGGGGCCGTTCACCGCGAGGATCTGGATCTCCTGGAACGCGTCGTCGTACAAGGTTTCTCCCTCCGGCAGCACCCATCGGTGGACCTCGTAGTAGGCCTGGCTGCCGTCGCGCGAGAAGGCGATGGTCTGGCCGCCGCGGACATGCTGCGGCATGATGACGTCGGGCATGCGGGTCAGGTGCCCCGGGGAGTCGATGCGGAAGACGGCGATGTTGGAGCCTTCCTTGTATTGGTCCGGATTCGGGGGATCATCCTCTTCATTAGGTGCCACCCCGGCCCCCGCGTTGGCGAACACGACCGTTCTGCCGTCGGGCGAGATCGAGACGTTGACCGGCCGGTAGAGGAAGGGCTCGGGGGAATCCGCGTCGGTCCCCTCCCGCCACAACCGGAAGCGCTGCGGGTAGGTCAGGTTGCCGGTGGCCGGGTCCATCGTCACCACCAGGGCGTAGCCGCCAAAGTAGTCGGCGCAGACGACGGTCCTGCCGTCGGCGGCGATGGCCACGGCGTTGGCGTAGCCAGCGGTCTGCTCGACCTCGGGGGTCAGCGGGTCGTCGTCGTCGTCGACCAGGATGGTGGGAAACCTCCAGGGGCCGGGAACGTCGGGGGTGAGCGGGTCGTCGTCGTCGTCACCCATAAAAGGAACCTGAGTACGGGTCGGAATGTGGATGCGGGCGATATTGGGGGAAAACCCGCCGTCGGTGACCAGCAGCCACTGCTCGGTCGGATCCATGGCCATGTCCTCGGCGAAGAAGTCGAGCTGGACCTTGCCGTCGACCCGCGGGGTACCGGAACTCAGGTCGACGAAGTAGACGGTGGAGTCGCCGAAGTTGGTGATGGCGGCCAGGGTGCCCGCCTGGTTCATGACCAGGTCAAACCGTCCCCCCCCCTCGGAGCCGAGCTGGCCGCCGAGGGGATAACCGGTATCGGGGTCGGGGGTGTAGTCGTACTCGTTCAGCAGGACCGGCGAGACGACGTTGCGATCGGGGTCGATCAGGGCGATGCCGTTGCTGTTGTTGTAGGTGGTCAGCCCGGTGGTGCCGAAGTCGATGCCCATGGCCACGGGGTTGTACGGGGGATAGGCCGTGTGGGGATCGACCGGGTCGGACCATCCTTTGCCGAGCTTGCGAATCCCGGGCACGTTGGGGATCGTCGAAGTATCGGAATACCCCTGCTGGGGGGTGCCCGCCGGGAGGACCTGCTTCTTCTGCCGCCGCTCCGGCACGGCGAATACCACCGTGACCGCGACGAAGAAGAGACAGATCGCTCGGAGCCATGCCGAACGACGCTGGGTGTTGGGTGAAGATTTCATGTCGAAAATAATACCCGAATGCGGAGGGAATTGTCACCCTCCGGTCATAAAAAAAACAGAAATTCGGGGATAGCCC
>CAZTNO010000118.1:0-4086 GCA_964614865.1 uncultured Clostridia bacterium | reverse complement strand
GGACTTGATCTGCCGGCTGGCCATCGCCTGCTTGACCGGCGGCAGTTTCAGGACCACGCCCAGGATGGCGGCCATGGCCCGGTGGTTCCACTGCGCATGGCGATCGAAGATCAGATGCTGGAAGGTCCCGCGCTCGATGGCCATCATGACGATGCGGTGCACCGAGTTCACCGGGGTGATGATCCGTTCGGCACGGGCCGCCAGTTTCAGGGCCGAAAAACGGCAGTTGCGCACGCAGACACCGCAGCCCAGGCAGACTTCCGGATCCAGCACCGCCACCTTGGGTTCCCCCGCGGCCACTTCCCGAACCGTGATGGCCTCCACCGGGCATACCCGGGCGCACTTGCCACAGCCGGTGCATGCGCCCGGCTCGACCTGCGGGAGAAAGCGGGTGGTGTGTACCGGGTTGAGAAAGCCGAACCGCCTGGCGGCTTGCAGCGCCTCGCAGCAGCAGCCGCAGCAGTTGCAGATGAAGGCCACGCCGTCCCGGGCATTCTCGCCGAACTGCACCAGGTTGTGCTCGTAGGAGCGCTGCAGCACGTCGAGCCCCTCGCTTACGTCCGCGCGGCGGGCGATGCCGTGCTTGATCAGCGAGGAGGCGGTGGCGCCAAAAGTCAGGCAGACGTCCTGGGGCGCCGCGCAATTCTTGTTCAGATGTTCGGCCTTGTGCCGGCAATAGCACAATCCCACCGCGATGTGGCTGGCCTTGCGGATCACCTCGCTGGCCCGGTCGTACTCCAGCACGTGCAGCGACAGGTCGGGAGGCAGCGCTTCCTCGTTGACGAAGATCCGCCCCGGCCGGGTCTCTCCGGCGGTGAACAGGTCGCGGATGAAATCCTCCTCGACGTTCAGGTACTGGTGGAACAACTCGCTGAGCACTTGCTGGTCGACGTCAGAGCGCACCCGCATCAGCGAGAATTCGAAGAAACCGGCCATCGGCGGCGGCAACGAGTAGAGCGGTTCGCCGTCTTGGTCCACGTCGAGCAGGATGCCACGGCCAGCCAGGTCGTCCAGGATCCGGCGCGCTTCCGCCAGCGGGATCTGCCAGTAGCCCGCCGCCACCGGGGCCGCAAAGGGCTTGATGGGCAGCTGCGAGACGTACCTGGCCTCCCGCTCGCTGAAAAGCATCCGCAGGATGCGGAACAGGGTCTCGGAGGGGGCGGCGCCCTGGGGGAAACGGTTGATGCGGTCGACCAATTCGCGGTAACCGGAACGTGCGGTGTGGTGGCTCATGGTATCTCCCGGCAACGGGGGCCTGTCTCGGTCAGCTCGCAGAAGCAGGCGATCAGCCCCAGGCGGCCCGCCAGGCGATTTGTGATTTCCGGCCATGGATTCATGGCCCCAAGAGTAAGGCATCCAGCTCCCCTTTTGCAAGCGGCCACCCTTGACCCGGACCGGGCGACAGCATACAATCTCGGCGCAGACGGTCCCACAGGAGGGAGGCGATGAGCCGAGGCATGTACGAAATCATTTCCAGCAAGCGGGACGGCGGGGAGCTTTCGGGCGAGGATATCGCCACCGCGGTCAATGGCTACGTCGCCGGCACCATCCCAGACTACCAGATGGCGGCGCTGCTGATGGCGATCTACCTGCGGGGCCTTTCGGACCGCGAGCTGGGCGATCTGACCCGCTTGATGATGGCCTCGGGCGACACCCTGCCCCTGCCCGGCATGCCGTTCCCGGTGATCGACAAGCACAGCACCGGCGGCGTCGGCGACAAGGTCACCTTCATCGTGGCCCCGCTGGTCGCCGCCTGCGGCGTCGGCGTGGCTATGCTGTCTGGGCGCGGCCTGGGTCATACCGGCGGCACCCTGGACAAGATGGAGGCCATCCCCGGCGCCCGGGTGTTTCTCGAGCCTGACGAGTTCCGCGACGTGCTGCGGCAGACCGGCATGGTGATTGCCGGCCAGACCGACCGGCTGGTCCCCGCCGACAAGAAGATCTACGCCCTGCGCGATGCCACCGCCACCGTCTCCAGCATCCCGCTGATCGCGTCGAGCATCATGAGCAAGAAGCTTGCCCTGGGGTCAAACGGAGTGGTGATGGACATCAAGACCGGCTCGGGGGCGTTCATGCGCGCCCAGGAAGACGCGTTGCGTCTGGCTGGGAAGATGGCCGACATCGGCGCCGAAGTGGGCCGGCCGGTGGTCGGGCTACTGACCGACATGGACCAGCCGCTGGGCCTGGCCGTGGGCAACTCGCTGGAGATGATCGAATCGCTGGAGTGCCTGAAAGGGCGCGGACCCGCCGACCTGATGGCGGTGACCCTGGCCATGGGCGTCGAGATGCTGGTCATGGCCGGGGCCGAGAGCGACCCCGGCAAGGCCCGCGCCCGGCTGCTGGCCACCATCGCCAGCGGCTCAGCCCTGGACGTGTTCCGCCGCTTCATCGCCGCCGTCGGCGGAGATGCGCGGGTTTGCGACGATTACCGGTTCTTCCCTCAGGCCCAGCTGGCCCTGCCGTTGACGGCTCCGCACGGCGGCTTTGTCGCCCGCATCGACGCCTTCGAAGTGGGGATGGCCGCCATCGATACCGGGGGCGGCAGGCGCCGCAAAGAGGACACGGTCGACCCGTCGGCGGGCTTTTTGCTGAAGGTCAAGGTCGGTGACCGAATCGCCGCGGGCGACGTGGTGGCCACCGTTTTTGGCTCCTGCCTCCGGGAAAAGCTGGAAGCTGCGGGAGACAGGCTGCTCGGGGCGATCGTCGTCGCCGACGCCCCGCCCACCCCTCGCCCACTGGTCTCCCACCGCATCACCCCGGCGGGTATCGCCCCGTTCTCAAGCTGAGTTCCACCCCGCGGGTACCCCAGGGCAAGGCTCCCCCACTTCGTCAGGGGACCTTTTCAGCGAAAACCGAATTCTTTTTCCACCGCCTCGTAGTAGTCGATGATCTGGTGGACGTAGGCCCTCTTGCGGCTGTAGGATTCGGGGAAAAAGCTGCGTTTGAACCCGTAGATCACGAAGTTCTTCAACTCGTGCGGGGTGATGGAAAAAGCCTCGACCGCCTTCATGATCTCGCCGGTCACCGTGGTCCAGGACACCGTGCGGTTGTCGGTGCAGAAAGTGGCCGAAAGCCTGGCCTGGCGCATCTTGCCAAACGAATGCTGCTTGAGTTCGGTCAGTTCGGGGTTGGTCTGCTGGTTGGAGGTCAGGCATACTTCGATGGTGATCCGCCGGTCGGCGATGAACTCGACCAGGTCCTGGACGTAGCGTTCCCGGTCGAGGATGTCGGGGTCCTTGATTTTTCCGTGGTCGAACAGGTAGACCCCGTGACCGATGCGGTCGGCATGGAGGTCGGTGATGGCCTGAAAAATGCTCTCGGGGCCGTAGGCTTCCCCGGCATGCACGGTCTTTTTCAGAAACGACTTGTGGGCCAGGGCGTAGGCCGCCTTGTGGTCTTCGGCGGGGTACCCGGCCTCGGCGCCGGCCAGATCGAACCCCACCACCGGGACCCCGAACCGGTCGCGGGCCTCCACGGCGGCGCGGACCAGCTCCTGCGAGGCCAGCGAGAAGATCCACTTGCGATCGGAGTGGGCATGGACATCGAGCAGGGTGTCGAAGTATTCGGAGGCCCCGCGACCGAACATGCGCATGGCGCAGGCGATGATGCCGAACTCGAACGGCGGCTCGGTTTTTTTGACCACCTCTTCGCGCTGGTTGAACTCTTCTTTGGCCCGCTCCAACCCCCGGGAAACCGCCCGCAGCACGGCGATACAGTTCAGGTGCTGGTGCTGGTGGAGTTGCGGGGCAAAACGCACCTCGATGTAGCGGACTCCCTCCTGCTGGTTGTCGATGGCGAGTTCGTAGGAAACCCGCTCCAGAGCCGATTCGGTCTGCATCACGGCCGAAGCCCTGCAGGTAATCGGGCAGGCTGGCGTACTTGTCCTTGAATACCTTCTCGCGCAAGCCGCTGACGTCGGGGGCGGGCAAGGCGACCCGCTGCTCGGCGGCGAGTTCGATCAGGGTCGGCAGTCGCAGCGACCCGTCGAGGTGGACATGCAGATCGGTTTTGGGGATCCGCTCGACGAATTCCCGGTTGATTTTCATTGCGATACCTCCGAGGCTTCGATGCGGGCGATCAGATCGG
>CAZTNO010000117.1:0-8503 GCA_964614865.1 uncultured Clostridia bacterium | reverse complement strand
CCAACTTGAACTGGAATATGCCTCATGATGGGCCAAAAAATGGGGGGACGCCAGGGGGGAATTTCTTGACGCGGGGGAAACGTTGCGATATAATGCCCCCCTCTGGGCGATTAACTCAGCGGCTAGAGTGCTACCTTCACACGGTAGAAGTCAGAGGTTCAAATCCTCTATCGCCCATTTTTTTCATGTCCAACCACCTGTTTCATCCCCGCCGGATCGACGTTCCCCCGCGTTTGCTCCTCGTCCCCCGCTGGCTGGACCCGGCCCTCGAAGCCGATGTCCGCAGGTGCTGCCGGGTCTCCCGCCCGCTGTGGGGCGCGACCCTGTTCCACTTCCCCGGCTACGCCGTGCTGTCGGGGTTCTTCGGCTACCCCCACCTGCTGACGTTGCTCGAATCGATTGCCGGCCTGCAAAACAAAGAGATCGCCCTGCTGGGGTCCGCCGGCGCCCTCGACCCCCGCCTGGAACCGCCCCAGGTGGTCGAAGTGGCGCGCTGCGCGGGCTATGGCCCGCTCGCCCGTTTTTGCCGGCGATCGCCCCTGCTTTCCGCAGAAAGCCCCGTGGCCGCCGGAGAGAAGGTGGTTGCGGTGACGGTGGATTTGCTCCAGCGCGAAACCCCCGCCTTCCTGAAGCGGGCCGAACGGCACGGCTGGCAGGTGGTGGAGATGGAGTTGTTTCCCCTGCTCGCCGTTTTGGAACGTCCGCCATCGGCCACCCTGGTGCTGACCGACCGGGTAACGCAAGGGGGGATCGTCCCCTGCGCCGACCGTCGCGAAATCAAAGGGCTTTTCCACGAACGATTCGTGGATTTCCAGAAGAGGTGGCACGATGAAACCGGCGGAGATCCTGGCCCGTCCGTCTTTGCGGTGAGGCAATAAGCGAACGGGCCAGGCCGCGATCCTTTTGGCCGACCAAGCGATCGGCGAGCCGCCTTTACCGCTTGATCGACAACGCTTCCTGGATCACCTCGTCCGAGGTGGTGATGATGCGCGAATTCGCCTGGTAACCGCGCTGGAACACCAGCATGTTGGTGAACTCGGTGGCGATGTCGACGTTGGACGATTCGAGGGCGCTGCCGGTGATGGTGCCACGTCCGCCCGAGCCAGGCGCGCCGACCGCGGCGGCTCCCGAAGAGTAGGTCTCCGAGAAGAGGTTGCCGCCGAGGCGGATCAGCCCCCGGTTGTTGTTGAACACCGCCGTGGCCACCATGGCCACCGATTCCACCTGGCCGTTCGAGAACACCCCTTGCACCGTCCCGTCCTTGCCCACGATGATCGAGGTCAGCGTTCCGGGGGCATTGCCGTCGGTGGAGGTGCTGCTCGTCGCCGAAACCGAGGGGTAGCCGGTCAGGGTGGGGACCCCATTGTCGTCGATCAGGTCCCAGTTGAACGACATCGCGTTGGCGCCGTTGGTGAAGGCCGGGGTCGGTCCCACGGTCACGTCGGCCGCCGGCACGATCATGGTGCCGGTGCCATCGAACTGGACCACCCCGGCATTGATCGAGAAGGGGGTGCCGGGGACTCCGCCCACCACATCCTCGCCGGGCAGGGTCATGTTGTAGGTCCACTGGTCGTTGCCGCCGACCAGCCCGTTGTGGGTGAAGGTTACGGTGGCGGTGTGGGGCGCTCCCTTGGAGTCGAACATGGTCACCGAGGCGGCGAAGGTCGAGCCCGCGGCCGGGGCGATCGGGTCCAGCACGTTGAGGTTGGCGAACAGCCGGACGTAGGTGGTCGGGTTGGGGGCCGAGACGGCGTTGGCCGGCAGGTAGATCGGGTTCAGGGCACCCGAGGAGATGATGTCGCCGTTGGCGTCCTTCTGGGTATAGCCCAGCACGTACTTGCCGCCCGGGGTGATCAGGTAGCCCGAGCGATCGAACGAGAAGTTGCCCGAACGGGTGTAGAAGCGATCGGTGTTGGCATCGCCGACGATGAAGAAGCCGTTGCCCTCGATGGCCATGTTGGTCGACTCCGAGGTGTTCTGGATCGACCCCTGGGTGAAGACCCCCTCGATCGCCGCGGGCAGCACCCCGAGCCCCACCTGCATCGGGTTGCCGGCGGCATTGGTGGCGATACCGCCGAAGGTGGCGGTCACCAGGTCGGAGAAGTTGATCATCGATCCCTTGAACCCGGTGGTGTTGATGTTGGCCAGGTTGTTGCCGACGATGTTGAGGGCGTTGGCGTAAGCCGCGAGTCCCGTCAACCCGGAATAGAATGAGGTCATCATGGTGGTGCTCCTACTTTTCGCTGACTTCGAGGATATCGGACAGGTTGACCGTCAGGTCGCCCGACTTCAAGAGGATGGTCGAACCCTTGAAGGCCACCGAGTCGATGCGCAGGCTGCTGTAGGTGGTGAGCCCGTTCAGCGCCGTGGAGCCGGTGGCGGCGATCGCATAGGTGTAGTTGCCGGCCGGCAGCATGGCGCCGCCAGCATCCTTGCCGTCGAAGGTGTACTGGTTGCGGCCCACGGCCACGTCTTTCAGCTCGGCGGTATGAACCACCTTGCCCGCGGAGTCCCGGACGACGATGCTCAAGGGTCCCGGGGGCGCCTCGCTGAGGTCGTAGCGCAACGTCACCGGGTCGGTGCCGTTCAGGCTCAGGGTCGTCCCTTCGGCCATGACCCGCTTGCCGATCAGGTTGACCATCTGGCTGTTGGTGGAGGCGGTCTGGGTGAGGGCCAGCAACTGCATCCCCTGGGCGATGTTCTGCATCTGTTCCAGCGATGAGAATTGCGCCAACTGGGCCAGGAATTGCGAGTTGTCCATCGGCTCCAGCGGATCCTGGTTGGCCATCTGCGCCACCAGCAACTGCAGGAACGAGTCCTTGCCAAGTTCATTGGTGGTGGGTTTGGACCCGCTCTCCGCCGCGCTCATCACCCCCGAATTCAACGCACTCACGGTATCGATCATCTGGCGCCTCCACCTCTGCTTAAGCAAACCGCCTGCCAACTCTGCCAATTGGCCACACGCTTTCGAAAGAGGGCCTCCCGGAGAGGTTTTTACCCTTGCCGGCGACCCGACCGGGGGCGAAGGGGCCCGCCCTTCCCGGGAAAAAACTGCCGCCCCCCTTCCCCTTTTTTCCCCCGCCCCCTACAATG
Source organism: uncultured Clostridia bacterium (assembly GCA_964614865.1). Classification (GTDB taxonomy): domain Bacteria; phylum Acidobacteriota; class Aminicenantia; order UBA2199; family UBA2199; genus CAZTNO01. The sequence goes on along the minus strand of CAZTNO010000117.1, from coordinate 5,410 downwards.
GGGCCATGCCTCCTTCCGCCCGGCTGGGTCAAAATTTCCTGGTGAACCGCGACGTTGCGGCCGCCCTGGTGGCGGCCGTCCCCGCGGGGCCGGGTCCGCTGCTAGAGATCGGACCGGGCCACGGCATCCTGACCGAACTGCTGCTGCAGGCGTTCCCCGACCGCCCGCTCACCGCCGTGGAGATCGACACCGAGCTGGCCGCCACCCTGGCCCGGCGACTGGGCTCCCGCCTGCGGCTGATCACCGCCGACATCCGCCAGGTGAAACCCGGCGAGGTCTTCGCCGGCAGCTCCTGCCGCCTGGTCGGCAACCTTCCCTACTACCTCTCCAAGGAGATCTTCGACTGGCTGATCGCCGGCGTCCCCTGGATCGAGGGCGGACTGGTCATGGTGCAGCGCGAATTCGCCGCCAAGATCCTGGAGCAGACCAACGCCCAGGGGGTGATGGCGGGAAAGTGCTACCGTTTTCGCCGCCTGCGCACGGTGAACCCCGGGTCGTTCTCCCCCCCGCCGAGGGTGGTATCGGTGGTCCTGGCCTTCGAGCGCCTCCCCCCGCCCCGCCCCGCCCCGGCGCTGTACCCCTTCCTGCGCAGGGCCTATGGCCACCGCCGGGCGACGCTGGCCAATGCGCTGGCGCCCGTCCCGCCCCGGGCGCAGACGGTCGCCGCGCTGGCCCGCCTCGGGCGACCTCCCGGCACCCGCGCCGAGGAGCTGACCGCAGGCGATTGGGAGCAGCTGTTCGCCGCCCTGGCCACCGCAGCGGGTTGATCTCGGGCCCGATTCGGGCTATGATTCCCCTTCATCCCAAGGAGTCACCATGACCGCACGACGCTGGTTGTATGGATTCGTCCTGTTTTTTTCCCTGTTCTTGCCGGGGTTCGCCTCCGGGAGCGAACCGGGCCCCAGCCTGGGCTCCATTCTCCCGCTGTGGAGCGCCCTGCCCTTCGCCGGCATCCTGCTGTCGATCGCCCTCTTCCCGCTGCTGGCCCCCAAGTTCTGGCACCACCACTTCGGCAAGGTGTCGGCCTTCTGGGGGCTGGTACTGGCGATCCCCTTCGTCCTCACCTACGGCGGCGTGGCCAGCCACAGCATCGTGCACATCATGCTGCTCGACTACCTCCCCTTCATCATCCTGCTCTGGGCGCTGTTCACCGTCGCGGGCGGCATCTACGTCTCGGGCGACCTGCAGGGCAAGCCGGCGATCAACGTGGCGCTGCTGGCCATCGGCACCCTGCTCTCCTCGCTGATCGGCACCACCGGCTCGGCCATGGTGATGATCCGCCCGGTGCTCAAGACCAACATGGAGCGCAAGCACAAGACCCACGTGATCGTCTTCTTCATCTTCCTGGTGGCCAACATCGGCGGCTCGCTCACCCCGCTCGGCGACCCGCCGCTGTTCCTCGGTTTCCTCCACCACGTGCCGTTCTTCTGGACGCTCAACCTGCTCGGGCCGATGGCCCTGGCCGGTTCGATCCTGCTGGTCCTGTTCTTCTTCATCGACCGCCACTTCTACCGCAAAGAAGCTACCGTCGACCTCAAGGTCGACCAGGCTCACGTGACTCCGATCCGCATCCACGGCAAGCGCAACTTTCTGTTCCTTGCCGGCATCGTCGGCGGCGTGCTGCTCAGCGGGTTCTGGAAGGCGGGCTCGGTCCACTTCCTGGGTACCGAGATGGCGGTGCAGAACCTGACGCGCGACTTCATCCTGCTGGTCATGGGGGGCCTGTCGCTCTACTTCACCCCCAGGCAGGTACGCAAGAACAACCAGTTCTCCTGGGGCCCGATCCAGGAAGTGGCCATCCTGTTCGCCGGCATCTTCGTCACCATCATCCCGGCCATCGAAATCCTCAAGGCCGGCACGGGCGGCGCCCTGGCCTTCCTGATCCGGGCCATCCGCGAGCCCGCCCACTACTTCTGGGCGGCGGGCACCCTGTCGAGCTTCCTGGACAACGCTCCGACCTACCTGACCTTCATGAACACCGCCCTGGGGCAGTTCTTCGCCGGCATGCCCGAGCCGCAGGCGGTGGCCCTGCTGACCACCCAGAAGAAGATCTTCCTGGAAGCGGTCTCGGCCGGCGCGGTCTTCATGGGCGCCAACACCTACATCGGCAACGCCCCCAACTTCATGGTCAAGGCCATCGCCGAGGAGTGCGGGGTCAAGATGCCCTCGTTCTTCGGCTACATCGCACGCTGGTCGCTGCCCATCCTGATCCCGGTGTTCATCCTGATCACCGTGGTGTTCTTCTGAGATAAGCGGACGCAACGACCGGCCGGGTTCGTCCAAGCGGGCGGACCCGGCCGGTCAGGCCAGGGCGGGAATCAGAACCAACCTGCGGCGAGCGGGACCGGGGTGAAGGAGAGGACGAACACCAGCAGGGCGATGCCCGCCAGCACGAGTCGCCGGCGGTCGAGCCGTTGCTCGGCGTACACCCAGGGGTGGCGCAGACCGATCAGGGTCACCATCAGCGCCCAGACCAGCCAGCCCGGCCAGCAGAAAACCCCCAGCAGAATCAGGCCGATCACGGCCAAGGTACTCACTACGTACGCCACCTTGCGGCCGAACACCGCGTAACACAGGTGCCCGCCGTCGAGCTGGCCGACGGGAAACAGGTTGAGGGCGGTGGCCAGCAAACCGAACCAGCCGGCAAAAGCGGTGGGATGGATCCACACCGCCCCTTCAGCGGCGGATCCCAGCAACAGCCTGGCCAGGAGCGAAAAGCCCAGCGGCTCGCCCAGGCTGAGTCCGGCCCCGTCCCCGCCGGCCGTCCCGCCCAGCCGGGACAGGGCGATGCCCAGCACCAGTACCGGCACGGTCACGACGAAGCCCGCCAGCGGTCCCGCCACCCCCACGTCGAACAGCGCCCGCTTGCTGGGGAAAGGAGAACGGATGCGGATGAAGGCGCCCAGGGTGCCGATCAGCGTCGGGGCCGGCAGGAACACCGGCCAGGTGGCCTCGATGCCGTGCCGGCGGCAGGCCAGGAAGTGGCCCAGTTCGTGGGCCAGCAGGATCGCCAGCAGCGGCACGGCGTACCATAGTCCCCACGGCAGCAGGGCGGGCCGTGCCGCCAGTTGCTGCCAGAAGGAGCCCTGGGCCTCGATGGGCAGGGCATAGAACGCGGCGGCGTAGTCCACTCCCACCAGCAATGCGGAAAAGAAGGTCAGGGCGAACAGGACGATCGAGACGACCCTGCCCCGCCGGGTCATGCGGTGCGGGTCATCCCCTCCCCGCCGGGCCGGACGACCAGCCGGACGGGAAGGGTCATGGCCGAAAGGGAGCTACTTGACGCAGGAACTGGTCGGGCAGACCGAGGCGCACTGGGGCTCGTCGTAATGCCCCACGCACTCGACGCAGGTGGCGGGATCGATCTGGTAGAAGTCGGGTCCCTGGGAGATGGCGTGGGTCGGGCAGACCGCTTCGCAGGCGCCGCAGCTGATGCAAGTGTCGGTGATTTTCAAAGCCATTTGGAGTCCTCCTGAAGTATGATCCTCATTCTAAGGCACCCTCCCCTCCCTGTCAAGGTCACCGGGGCTGGTGTCCGCGTCTCCCCCGATCGTCCTCCCCGGGTCCGAGGACGGTGAGCCATTCCAGCGGAGGTTGCCGCCGGAGCGGCAGCCATTGCCGCAGCAGCGACCGCAGGGACTCGTAGCGGGGTTCGTCGCGGGTCCCCCGCAGGAAGAGATCTGCGGCCCGGGCGGCGCCCCCCTGCAACTCCGCGGGCAACGGATGAAACAGGGCCAGAAAACCCTCGTCCCGGACCAGCTGCGAGGCCCCTGCCAACAGACGGGTCGCTTCGTCAAGCAGCCTGCGGTCGGCCAGCACCGCCTCCAGCGCAAGCTCGCCGTCTCCATGGTAGCGGCGTACCGCCCAGCGGGTATCGGGCGCGGAGGCCAGGTGCTCGCGCAGGGTGCGCAGCGCGTCGAGCATGGCCGCGGGCGTTTCGCCTTCGGCCGGGGTCAGCTGTTCGGCGAAGCACTTCTTGTCGTTGATCACCGGATCGGGGTCTTCGGTCCCCGGGTACTTGCCGGCGATGTAGTCCTTGTACACGCCGTAGGCCGGTTTGGCCGACAGGTTGGCGCGCAGGATCCCCCAGGGAACGCTGCCGGCCGCCGGCGGGTCGGAGAGTTCGTAGAAGAAGACCTTGGCCGGGTAGTTGCGCGAAGCCCTCTTCTGCAGCATCTCCAGGTAGCGGTCGGCCTGGGTCTGCTCCGACACCTTGGCGGTCTGCCAGCCGACCTCGGTCACCCAGAAGGGCTTGCCGCCGCAACCGGCGTCGGCGACGACCTGCTTCACCGAGGGGAGCAGGCCATCGCCCGTCTCGAGCAGCTCGTAGAGGTAGTAGACTCCCCGGTCCTCGTACACGTGGTGCGACACCACGTCGATCCAGGAAGCGGCGTTTTGCAGGATGTACTTCAGCCAGAAGTACCACTCGCTGCCCGAGGAGGTCAGATGGGCCAGTTCCGGTCCGACCACGAAGGCGGCGGGGGCGCTGGTGCGGATTTCCAGGGCGGCCGGCAGGAACACCTGGTTGAGGAAGGTGTCCTTGGAACGGGCGTAGAACTCGGGCACGTTGGGTTCGTTCCAGATCCCCCAGTAGCGGATCGAGTCCCGGTAGCGGAGCACCGCCACCTTGACGAAGTTCTTCCAGAGGTTGACGTCGGCGGCGGGATATGCGGCCCCCAGCCCTCCGTTGGCCCAGCCCGGGGTATAGGCCAGGGTGGCGTAGATCGACAGCCCATGCCGGCGGGCGGTGGCCACCACCCGGTCGACCTGGGAAAAATCGAACCGGCCGCGCTCCGCTTCGATGGCGTTCCAGTTGACGTCGATCCGGATCCAGGGGATGCCCGCCTCGGCCACCTTGGCCAGGGCGGCATCGGAGGCCAGGTGGACGTTGATGCCGTGGGGCGAGCCCGAAACGGTCTGCGCCGGAGACGGCAGGGCGGCCAGCCGGGCGCGGGCGCTGCGACGGCCCAGCGGCTTCCTGCCCCCAGTATCCGCCAGCCCCGGGGAACAAGAGAAACAGGCGCCGGGATCAGACCACCGAGAAATCCCGGTCAAGGTCGAGCGTGCGCACCCGGTGGCTGCGGTGGACGAATTCGGCCGACTCGGGGTGGAACTCGTAGTCCCCGGCCCATTCGTCGTAGTGGTCGAGCACCTGGCCGACCGCGGAAGTGATGAACTCCACCTCGGCCCCGGTCAGCACGGGGTGGATCGAAATGCGTACCCAGCCCGGCTTTTCCGACAGGTCGCCGTGGTTGATCTTGTCGGTGATGGCCTGCGACCGCTGCCGGTCGACGTGCAGCAGGATGTGGCCGTAGGTGCCGGCGCAGGAGCACCCGCCGCGGGTCTGGATGCCGAAGCGGTCGTTGAGCAGGCGCACGATCAGGTTGTGGTGGCGGTGCAGCGAGTAGAA
>CAZTNO010000116.1:0-8521 GCA_964614865.1 uncultured Clostridia bacterium | reverse complement strand
CCCCGACCAATCAGTGGAGGGTGACCACCACCCGCTGGCCAACACCGGCACCGCTGGGGCGACGGGTGGTGAACTCCAGCTGGAAGCTGCCGCAAAAGCCGGGTCCCGGCAGCCAGGTGAACACCCCGGTCTGCGGATCGAGCTGAGCGCCGATCGGCAACGGGCGGATGTCAGATCCCACCCGTTCACAGGCCGAAAACCGATCATTGTTTTGTAGGGGCGAATCATATTCGCCCTCTTTTCCGTTCCTGGCCAGGTTATCCATGGGGCGCATGCCATTCGCCCCACCCTGGTCGGGATCGAGAAAAACCGCCAGCGGTTCACCCGCCTTGGCCGTGATCACGACAATACCGTCGCGGTCGGGAAAGACCGTCTCCTCGATCTCGGCAAAACCTCGGCGAACGCGCAAGGGGATGGGCGTGTCGATCGCAATTTTGTCTTGGATGGATTGGCAGATCTCGGCAGAGGGCGACGCACGCGTCGCCCCTACAAAACCTGCCCCAATTCCTTCCGCCCCACCGCCTCCCGCAAGACCCAATGTAGGGGCACGGCGTGCCGTGCCCGAATGCGCACCGCCGGATGTATGTTCCACAGAGAAATAACGGCTACCGATCCCGTCGAGCCGCTGAGGCTGTCCTCGACGCTCCAGGCGATCGTGTGGGCCCCTTCGGTGAGGGTGGCGGGGTTCAGGTAAAAATACCCCACCGCCCCGTCGCTGTTGGCGTAACCCGGGAACAGGGTGGCGATGTCGGCGCGATACTGGTCGTAGGTGGGGTGGCCTACCGGCACGCCATCGACCCAGACGTTAATGGTCGAACCGTTGGTCGGTACCTCCGCGGGTTGCGGCGTCAGCGCCCAACCGAAGTTCACGTACGAACTCCCCGAGGTCATCCCCCCCTGCTCGGGGGTGTCGATGGTGCCAAACGGCAACGTGGCGTGGAGGTTGTCGCAGGTGATGGTCTTGGTGCCGAGGGTCACGCTACGCCCCTCGCGGTCGGTGGCGACGATATGGATGGTGAAGGTGCCGTTGCCTCCGTTAGGCAAGAAGTTGGTCAGCATCATGTAGCCCCAGCCCGAGCGGTAGCTCCAGGGGTAGGTGGCATAGAGGGCCTCGACGTCGGGCCTGGCCCCCTCGACCAGATTCGCATCGCCGATGAACACCCGCGCCGTGCCTTCCCCGGCCAGCGGGCTGCGGTAGATCTTCACCGAGGCGACCTCGACGTCGTCGAGCACCCAGCCGGTGACCGCGATGTTGCCGGTGACGCCGACTGCCTCCGCGGCGGGGGTCTCGAAGGTGCCGAAAGGGTTCTGGCCGGCGTTCTTGACCACCAGCTGGATCTGCACGGTTTGCGGCGTATTGGTCGCCGCAGGGTCGGCGATTAAAATCGTGCCATCGTAGGTGCCGTTGCCCAAACCGGCGACGTTCACCGACACCTGGATCCGGGCGTTGCCCGTGCCCGAGGCCCGGTCGAGGACGATCCAGCCAGCACTCGGGGTCGCCGTCCAACTCAGGGTGCCCCCCCCGGTGTTGCGCAGGCGCAAGGTCTGCGCCGAGGTGACGGCGGTCCCCACCTTGGCGAAGTTGAGTCTTCCGTGGTTCAGAGCGATCGCCGGCGGGGTGTTTTGGGTAAAATTTGCCGTGATGGTCAGGTTGCCGGTGACACCCGAAACCGTCAGCGGGTTGGTGGTCGAGACCAATCCCCCCGTCCCGGTCCAGTTCACAAAGCTGTATCCGCTCCCCGGCACGGCGGTCACGGCTGTAGCACTCGCGCCGTGGTTCACCGTCTGCACCTTGGTGCCGGTGATGGTGCCGCCCGCCCCCTCCACGAAGGTGACCGTATAGGTGTTGACGGCAAAGTTCGCGGTGATGGTCATGTCGGCCGTCACGTTGACGACGGTCAGCGGGTTGACGGTCGATACGAATCCCCCGGTGCCGGTCCAGTTGACGAAGTGGTAGCCGGCATGGGGGGCGGCGGTCACCGCCTCGGTCGACTCCCCCAAGGCCACCTGTTGGTTCAGGTTCCCCGCAACCGCACCGTTCCCTGCGGAGACGAAACGCACCGGCACCACCGGGACGGCCGCTCCTCCGACCCGGTTGCGCGCCAGGGTCCCCGCGAGCATCATCCGCCCGTAGCTGGAGGCGTTCGCCCCCAGCGACGGGTTGAACGCGGGGTCTGACGGTTTCCTGGTGATGATGCGGTTATGGGTGATGGCGAGTACCCTGAGGGCCTCGGCCGAGTACTTGCCGACCATGTCCCAGCCATGGTAGATGATGCCGTTCGCCCAGGGGGGGGCAGTGCGGTACGCGAGGTTCTGGCCATCGATGTAGTTGGCAAACTTGGGGTCGCTCGTGTCCCCGTTCCAGATCGAGTTCACCAGGGTTTTGGCCATCGCCCGGATCTCTTCCTGGGTGAATTCGATCCCCGCTTCGGCCATGGCCACCACCATCATCGGCTCCCGGTTGGCGTGCGACGTATCGGGGACCCCGGTCAGGTTATCCCCCTGCGCAATCGGCCATTTGCCCACGTCCCAGATCCAGTTCCCATTCTGCTGGAATTGCCGGGAGAGACGAAACCCGAGGGCGATCCGCGAGCTGTACTCCCGGTAGAGGGCCCGGTCGTCGTCATTTTCGGCGGCCTGGCTCATCCAGGCGGTTATCTGGCCGAAGAGGGAGCACTTGTCGTTCCAGAACTTGTAACTCCCCCATCCGCCCAGGGTCGTCGGCAGCCAGGGAATCAGGCCGCCCAGCCGGGTTGTGGTGGGGTCCTTGTATACCCCGACTTTTTTGTCGAACCAGTACTTGAAAATCGCCTGATCGACAAAGGCGACGATCTGGGTCCTTTTTGCGGCGTACCTGGTGCGGAAGGCGGGATGGTTGGCGATGACCGCCGCGGTCCGGGCGAGGGGGCCCATCCCCTGAAAGCAATTCAGCTGCTTGGGGCGACCGTTTTCGTCCCATTCGCCCCACTGCTGGTAGGTGATGCCGTCAACGACCAGCGGGCGGGCATGAGCGATCATCCGGTCGATAAACCCCAGCAGGGTGTCCATCAGCGCCGTATCGCCCGAGGCTTCGGCCCCCGCCGCCAGCCCGTGAAGGTAGTAGCTGGTGTAGTAGAAGGTGCCGGAATCGGGCGGGGTGCCCGCAGGCCCGATCTCGTTGTCGATGGCCGTGCGGTAGGTGGCGAGGTAGGTCTTGAGGTCGGCGATGTAGTCGCGGGGAACAAAAGGCAAGACGGCCACCTTCCGTTCGGCGGTCGTGGAACCCGAGTTGTCGGTCACCGTGCAGCGCAGGACGACGAAGGGATCGCTTCCGGCCTGGAACTGGACCGTGCCCAGCGTGTCATTGGTCAAAAGAGATCCCCCGGTGACAGTCCAGCGAGCCGACATGCCGGAGCCGAGAGTCACTGCGGCGGGGTGGGGGCCGGAAAGGGCCTGGACCTCGGCCGGCGCCGAAACCACCGGCAGGGCCGGGACGGGCACGGCCCCGAGAAAGCCGGCGAGCAAACAGGTGCCAATCCCCAAAAGCAACTGGCCCCAACGCACTCTGACAAAACCCATATATCGTTACCTCTCTTCGTTTTCAGTTTGCCGACCGGGGCATTATAAACGAGGACCAACCCGAAGAAAAGGGGCGCCTGCCGGCAATAAAAGCCCCCCGAACCGTGCTCCGGGTTCGCCAGGCCAAGACCGTCATCCGGTTGCTTTTTGCCCCCGATCCGGTACAATGCGGCCGGCACCCGGCATGCGACAAAAGATCAAGGAACTCGGCAAGGACACCGCCGTCTACGGCATCAGCACCATCGTCGGCCGGTTCCTGAACTTTTTGCTGACCCCCTTCTACACCCACTTCATCACCCCCGGCGAGATGGGGATCCAGACCAACGTCTACGCCTTCGTCGCCCTCTTCAACGTGATCTACCTGTACGGCATGGAAACCGCCTTCATGAAGTTCCGTGCCAGGACCGAGGAAACCGATTCAGGCCGGGTGTACTCGACGGCCACCTGGACCGTCGGCCTGACCTCACTGGGGCTGTCGCTGCTCCTGCTGGGGCTGCGCCGCCCCCTGATCGCCCTGATGGCCATCCCCCCCGCCTACGCCGGGATCTTCCTCTATCTTCCCGCCATCCTGCTCTTCGACTCGCTGGCGGTGATCCCCTACGCCAACCTGCGCATGGAACGACGGGCGGGTAAGTTCGCCGCCATCCGCCTGGGCAACATCGCCCTCACCCTGGGGCTCAACCTGTTCTTCTTCCTGAAACTGCGGCTCGGCATCGAGGGGATCTTTGCCGCCAACCTGGCCGCCTCGCTCTTCTCCTGGCTGCTCCTGTGGCCCGACATAGGCCGGAACCTGAGGCGGGTCTTCGACCGTGCGTTGCTGAAGAGGATGCTCGACTTCGGCATCCCCTACCTGCCTTCCAACCTCTCCTCGATCGTGGTGTCGGTGATCGACCGCCCCGTGGTTTTGTTACTGAGCGGAGCCACGGCCCTCGGCCTCTACACGACCGGGCACAAGCTCGGCATCTTCATGATGCTGGTGGTACAGATGTTCCAGTACGCCTGGCAGCCCTTTTTCCTGAACCACGCGGGCGACCCCGAGGCCCGCCCCCTGTTCGCCCGGGTGCTGACCCTGTTCGTGCTGGCGGCCAGCCTGCTTTGGGTGGTGGTCTCGCTGTTTATCGAGGAGGCGGCGCGATTCCCCCTCCTGCGCGGCCAAACGCTGATCGAGGCCCGTTTCCTCCCCGGCATCTCGGTGGTGCCGATCATCCTCCTTGCCTACCTGTTCAACGGCATCTACGTCAACCTTCAGGCCGGGGTGACCATCTCGGGCAAGAACCGCTGCCTGCCCCTGGTCACCGGGGCGGGGGCGCTGGTCAACGTCGCGGCCAACTTCCTGCTGATCCCCCATTTCGGCATCATCGGCGCCGCGCTGGCGGTGCTTGCGGCCTACGTGGTGATGACCGGCGGGCTGCTCTACTACTCGCAGAAGTACTATCCGGTGCCCTACGAATTCGCCAAGATCGGCAAGATCCTGGGCACCATCGTGATCACCGGCCTGGTCTACTACTACCTCTACCCCCGGGGCGAACTGACGCTGGCGGTCAAGGGGGTGATGCTGATCGGATTTCTGGCAGCGCTGCTGGGGCTGCGGGTGATCCGCCGGCGGGAAGTGGCGGCGGTGGTGAGCGTCCTGCGGCGGCGACGCTGACCCCGCTGGCCAGTTTCCTTGGAGATCGAGAAAGCGGGCCCGGTGCCATCGGTGCCGGCCATGGCACCCCAAGACCAGCCGGAGGGCCTCAACCTCCGCACCCTCCCGTCAACCGGACGAGGGTGGCCAGCCGCTCGGCGTGGCGCCCCCCCTCGAACGGGGTGGCCAGCCAGACCTTTACGATCTCCACCGCCTGATCGGGAGAAACGATGCGCGCCCCCAGGCAGAGTACGTTAGCATCGTTGTGGCGCCGGCTCATCTCGGCCATGTAGGGGGTGACGCACAGGGCGGCGCGCACCCCAAAAACCTTGTTGGTGACCATCGACATGCCGATGCCCGAGCCGCAGATGGCGATTCCCCGCGCCTCGGTTGCCCTCTCCGCCGCCACCCGGCAGGCCAGGCGAAAGCCGTAGTCGGCCCAGTCGGCCCGTTCCGGCGAAAGGGTGCCCAGGTCTTCGGTCACGATAGCCCGCTCGGTCAGCATCCGGGCAATCGTCTGCTTGAGTTCGAAGCCGGCATGGTCGGAGGCCAGAAAGATTTTCATGACCTTGTTTTACCGCCGGAGAGCGCTGCTGTCAAGGAGCTGGAGACAGCCGCCGATCTTTCAGCCAGGCGGCCACCTCTTCGCCCCGGTCGCCCCAGCGGAGCAGGGCCGCGTCCTGCTGGCAGAGGTCGATGACGGTGGAACCCAGCGAGGGCGCCAGCTCCCCCCCGTCGAGGATCAGGTCGAGGGTGGGAAACAGCTCGGCGATCCGGTGCGGATCCTGGCATGGCAGATCGCCCGACCGGTTGGCCGAAGTGGTGATCCAGGGCCCCCCCGAAATTTCGATCAGGGAAAGAAGGGCGGGCAGGTCGGGCAGACGCAGGCCGACGGTCGCCTCCCCTTCGGGCCCGACTCCGGGTCGCTTGGGGAAGACAAAGGTCAGGGCCCGGGCGCCGAGTTCCTGGACTATCCGGGAAAAGAGGGGCCCATTAGGAACGGCGAGGGTCAATGCCATTTCCAGGCTGCTGACGACAGCCGAAAACGGGGCTCCCGCGCGACCTTTGAGTGCGCCTAAACGACGGTGTACCGCGGGGTTCAGGAAGTCGCCGCCGAGGCCGTAGAGGGTGTCGGTAGGGTAGGCCAGGAGTCCGCCGCCGCGGACCACCGTGGCAATCCGCTTCTGGCAGGCGGGATCGGACCAGTCGGAGCGAAGAATCCACTGCATGGCGCCACCCTAGCGCAAAAGCCCAGCCTGGTCAATGTCCCGAAAAAAATCGAAAAGGTTGACATACACATAAACATATATTATTGTGTGATTATGAAAAGCAACGTCCAGATTCTCAAGGTGCTGGCCGACTGCAACCGGCAGCGAATACTACAGCTCCTGCGGGAGCGAGAGTTATTCGTATGCCAGTTGATGGCGGTGCTGGGCCTCTCCCAGCCCCTGGTCTCGCGCAACCTTTCACTGCTGGAACAAGCCGGTCTGATCGTCGCCCGCCGCGAGGGCAAGCAGATGTACTACCGGCTGGCAAGAAACCTGCCGCCTTTGGCGGAGAGGGTAATGGACGCCCTGGCCGTGGAGTGGCGGGTATCGCCGCTGCCCCGCGCCGACCTCGAGGCCCTCGCCCAGCTCCACCAGCGCTTCGCCGATGCCGGCGGCGTGTGCGACATGGCCGCCGTGCGCAGATACCTGGCCTTCCAGCAGCAAAACCCGAAAACAAATCCAAATCAGGAGGACTGATCATTATGGAACAACTCACCGTGGACAGATTCAAAACCAAGGTGTTCGACTACACCAAGCACAAGGAATGGGCGTTCCAGGGCGACCTGCCGGCGATCATCGACTTCTACGCCGACTGGTGCAGCCCCTGCCGCATGGTCGCCCCGGTGCTGGAAAAGCTCTCCGGCGAGTATGCCGGAAAGGTGGACTTCTACAAGGTCAACACCGAGAAAGAGGCGGAACTGGCCGCGGTGTTCCAGGTGATGAGCATCCCCTCCATCCTGTTCATCCCCAAGACCGGGCAACCGCAGATGGCGGTGGGCGCCCTCGCTAGAGAGGCTTTCGTCGAGGCCATCGAGAACGTGCTGCTCAGCCCGGCGACGACAGGCCAGCAGACTCCTGCCGAAACGGCCACCGAACCAGTCGTGGAGAAAACCCCGTGACCACCCCGCCCCGGGTGGTCGTCTTCACCACCTCCTCCTGCTCTTGGTGCCGGGCGGTCAAGGACCACCTCAAGAAGAACGGCGTGCGCTACCGCGAGATCGATGTCGGCCGGGACCAGGCCGCGGCCCGCGATCTGGTGCGCATGACCGGGCAGCAGGGAGTGCCGGTCGTGCTGATCGGCGGCCGGCCGATCGTCGGCTTCAAGCGCGACGAGATCGATCGTTTGCTGGGCCTCCGCCAGGGCGCCGGCGATCACTGACCGGCCAGGAGGCTACTTGCGCACGAAGTGGGGCATGTCCGCCGGGATCGGCAGCGAGAGCTCCACCAGCCCCTGGAACACCCCGTGCTCGTACCAGGGAGCCTGATAGATCAGCTTCTTCTGGCCGTTCTTCTCGATGGTGTAGGCGTTGACCTGGCCCGAAGCCAGCAGCCCCAGCAACCTGGTGCGGGCCGGTTCGGGGTGGCAATCGATCAGGCTCTTGCCGACTAGGTTATTTCCGCCATCTTTGGCGAAGGTGGCGGTTGAACGGTCGTTCATGGCCAGGACGATGCCGTCCCGGTCGCAGACGGTTACGGCGGCGGGAAACTCGCGAATCCAGTCGGTTGGGTTCATGCTCCCATTGTAGCCGGAGACGACCGGGGCAAGCAAGGGCAGACTGTGCTACAATTCCGGCACATCCCCTGGGGAGGCTGGAAAATGTCACAAGTCGCCCTGATCGTGTCGCTTTCGCTGTTCGTGCTGCTGGCGGCCCTGCTGATCGCATGGCTGGTTTTGCGGCACCGGCGGGAAACCCTGGAACAAGTCGCCCGCCGCGCGGGAGGGACGCTGGCAGACCCGGGGTTTTCTCGGGGCCAGCCGATCACCGGCACATTCGAGGAGTTCCCCTTCCGGATCCAGTACGTCCCCCCGGCCAAAAACCGCCCCTCCTCGGTGACCGTCACCTTGACCCTCCCCCCCCTGCCCGACTGGCGGATCCGACGTCAAAACTGGCTCGACCGACTGGGGCGATCGCTCGGCCTGCTCGAGGAATTGCAGACCGGCGACGAATCGTTCGACCTGGCGTTCTACCTCGAGGCCGACCACCCCAATCCGCTGCGCGAGCTTTTGTCGGGCTCGTTTCCGCGGGAGACGGTGCGGCAGTTGTTCGCCCTGCCCTGGAAGACCGCC
>CAZTNO010000115.1:0-8587 GCA_964614865.1 uncultured Clostridia bacterium | reverse complement strand
GCCTGAAAGAGAACCTGGACCTGGCCGAGGCGCTGGTCCGCCACCTGATCGCCGAAGTGCTCGCCAACGCTCCCGCCGAGATGGAGTTTTTCAACCGCTTCATCGACCCCAAACTGCTCGACCGCCTGGCCGGCATCGCCGGGGCCGATTTCGCCCGCATCACCTACACCGAAGCGATCGAAATCCTGCAAAAGGCGGGGCAGCCCTTCCAGTTCGCCCCCGAGTGGGGAGCCGACCTGCAGACCGAGCACGAACGCTACCTGGCCGAGAGGCACTGCCAGAAACCGGTCTTCGTCACCGACTATCCCAAAACCATCAAGGCCTTCTACATGCGCCAGAACTCCGACGGGAAAACGGTGGCGGCGATGGACCTGCTGGTCCCCGAGGTGGGCGAGATCATCGGCGGCAGCGTCCGCGAAGAACGGCACGACGTGCTGCTCGCCCGCATCCGCGAGCTCTGCCTGCCCGAACAGGCCTACGAGTGGTACCTGCAACTGCGCCGTTTCGGCAGCGCCCCCCACGCCGGCTTCGGTTTGGGCTTCGAACGGGCGGTGATGTACCTCACCGGCATGCAGAACATCCGCGACGTGATCCCCTTTCCCCGCACCCCGGGGCACGCCGACTTCTAGGGTTCCCCCCGCCACGAAATCGCCCCCTCCCTTGCAGGAACCCCGGGGCAGGCCCGCGCGTATGCTGAAGCGTTGGTTTGGCATGGAGGCACCATGGAATCCTTGCTGCGACGACCTGGCTGGAACTGGCTCTGGATCACGCTGGCAGCCCTGTTTTCCCTTCAACTGGAGGCCCGGGAGCAGATCCCGAACCGGCTCACCCCCACCGTGCTGGGCTACGAGATCTGGGCCACCCTCGATCACCCGGCCCGCATGCTGCATGGCCGGGAGACGATCTCCTGGACCAACCTCTCGGGCGAACCCGTGCCCGACATGGCGTTCCACCTCTACTGGAACGCTTTCAAGAACGAGGGCAGCGCCATGCTCCGCGAATACGACGGCGACGGCCAGGGGATGCGCCGCATCGGCCGCGACCGGGACGAACGGTGGGGCTGGATCGACATCAAAACACTGAACCTGGAGGACGGCACCGACCTCCTCCCGTTTTTGAAGTTCGAGGCAATCGACGGAACCGGCGCCCCCGAAGACCAGACCGTTTGCCGGGTCCGCTTCCCCCGGGAGGTTTCCCCCGGCGAGACCATCCGGCTGGAACTGCGTTTCGAAGCCAGGATCCCCCGGGTGATGCGCCGCGCCGGCTACGTCCACGACAGCTATTTTTTCGGCCAGTGGTTTCCCAAACCCGGAGTATACGAAGCGGGCAAGGGGTGGAACTGCCATCAGTACCACCAGAACAGCGAATTCTTCGCCGACTTTGCCGACTTCACCGTCCATTTGACCGTCCCCAGCGGTTTCGTGGTCGGAGCCTCGGGCCGGGAAACGTCCGCCAGCCAGGATCCCCGCCAGAAAACCACCACCCGGACCTTTCGACAGGAGCGGATCCACGACTTCGCCTGGGCCGCCGGCCCGCGGTTCGTCCGTAGCGAACGGATGTTCGACCCGGCCAAGGAGGTCTCCGCGGCCGAGATCGCAGACCTGGCCCGCATTTTCCGTTGCCCTGCCGAAGAGCTGAAGCTACGACCGGTGCGCATGATCGTCCTGCTCGGTCGCGAGCACGCCGGCCAGGAAGACCGCCATTTCCGGGCCATTGCCGCCGGGCTCAAACACTTCGGTTTGTGGTACGGCGCCTACCCCTACGACACCATCACCCTGATCGACCCCCCGTTCCGCTCTGACGTGGGGGGGATGGAGTACCCCACCCTGTTCACCGCGGGCACCTCACTATTCCCCGAGGAGGGCACCCGCAGCCCCGAGATGGTGATCGTGCACGAATTCGGCCACGGCTACTGGTACGGCATGGTGGGCAGCAACGAGTTCGAGGAGGCCTGGCTGGACGAGGGGATCAACACCTACAGCACCGGCAAGGTGCTGGAGAAGGTCTACGGCCCCGCCCGCTTTTCGTTCCGCCCGGGCGGCCTGCCCCTTTCCCGCTACTTCCGCGACCTCACCTACCGGGACGCCGATATCGACCGCCAGGCGGGCATCCAGGTGGTCGGCCTGGACCCGGTGACCACCTGGTCGTGGAAATTCTACTCGCCGACCAGCTACGGGCTCAACGTCTACCAGCGGGCCGCCACCTTGCTCGGCACCCTGGAAAACATCCTCGGCAGGGAGACGATGATGCGGGTGATGCGCACCTATTTCCAGCGCTTCCAGTACCGCCATCCCCGCCATGCCGATTTCGTGGCCGTGGCCGAGGAGGTGTCGGGCCGACCGCTGGGTTGGTTCTTCCGGCAACTCTTCGAGGACACCCTGGTCTTCGACTATGCGGTCAGTGACCTGCGCTCGACCCGCAAGGCCACCCCCGGCGGGATCTTCGACCGCGGCAAAAAACGGGTTTCCGTCTCCGATCAGGCCGCCGCCGAGCTGGATCGCAAGCAAAGCCAGCCTATCTACGAGACCCTTGTGCGGGTGCGCCGGCTGGGACCCGCAAAAACAGGCAGCGACGTGCCGCTGAAAGTGCGGGTGACCTTCAGCGACCACAGGCAGAAGACCGTTTTCTGGGACGGACAGGCCCCCTGGGCGGAGTTTCGCTTCGTGGAGCCGGTGCGGGCCGTGCGCGCCGACATCGATCCCGACGGGGTGTTTTTGATCGACGCCAACCGCAGCAACAACGCTATGACCGTGCCCGCGAAGGCGGGCCCCGCGATCCGCTGGTCGGGGCGAATCCAGTTCTGGCTGCAGAACCTGTTCCACCTGGTCGGCTTCTTCTCTTGACATGGAGGCGACGATGAACCCGTTCACCGCGTTTTCCCGGGGCTTGCGGCGAAGCGTTCAGGTCTTCGGGCTGGCCGTTTACTCCTGGCTGGCCGGATTCCTGTTCACCCTGGCGGGGGTTTTGCCGGTGTACTTTTTCCTGCAAGGGAACTACGGCAAATCGCCCCTGTGGCAAGCCATGGGCGATGGCATCTCCTGGACCTGGCTGGGCGACGTCATCTTCGAGCACGGAGCTCTCTTTTCGCTTCTTTTCGGGGGGGTGCTCGGGCTGCTGCTGGGCATGCTGGCCCTCAGCCTCTGGCTGAGCGGCGGCCTGATCGCCGGTTTGCGGCAACGGTCCACCCCCACCCCACGCCACTTCTTGCGCGACTGCGGCGATCACTTCCTCCCCCTGCTGCGGCTTTTTCTGCTGTCGCTGCCGGTTTACCTGATCGCCGTGCTAGCGGCAACTATGATCGCCGGTCTCTTTGCCCGGCTCAACGCCGACCCCCTGACCCAGTGGGGCACCTTCTGGCTCTGGTGGCTACGGGGGGGGCTGCTGGTAGGGGCCCTGCTCGGGGTGAATCTGGTGTTCGATTTCGCCAGGATCGCCCTCATTGGCAGGCAAGACGGGAAAGCATGGCGCGCACTGCGGGAAGCTTTGTCCCGCTTGCGCGGGAGATCCTTCTGGCGAGCGGGGGCCGTCTACCTGCTGGGAGCGGGGGTTACATGCGCCCTGGTGCTGGTCTACCTGGAAATCTCTCGCTGGATACCGACCCGTTTGGGTTGGGTGCTTTTTGCCCTCTTGCCGCTGCAGCAAGGGTTGATGCTGGGGCGTCAGTGGAGCCGGCTCCTCTTCCTTGCCGGAGAAACGGAGTGGTGGGAGGGGAACAGTCTGGAGCCCGTCGGGCGGCCGGTAACCGAAGAGGCGGCGCTAGATCTGCCGTAGGGCCGCTTCGGCCTCGCGCCGGACCCGCATGTGGGGATCCTGGGCGAGTTTTTGCAAAAACACCCGCACCCGGTCCCGCTCCAAAGTCTTGAGGGCCTCGACCAGTTGCAGGCGGACGTCGACGTTGGGGTCGGCGAGCAGGGCCTCGATGGATTCGAAAATGGCATCGCTCTTGCGCCGGGCCAAAACTTCGATGATCGCCGAGCGGATAAACCAGACCGAATGGCGGAATTGAGCGAGCAACTGGCGTTCATCGAGCTCCGCACGCCCCGCCAGGTCGGTGACGATCATCTCGCGAACCTTGAGGTTGTCTTCGGCGGCAAAGCACTGCAGGAGATTCTCGGCGGGCAGGTTACGCGCCAGAACCATGCTTTTCACCAGTTCGAGCTTGCGTTCCCGTCGCCCATCCTTGACCCAGCCCATGTTCTTCAAAAAATCGCAGTTGCGGTCTTCCTCGTCGGGGCTGAACGCCTTCTTGGCCGCGCTGGCGATGAAACGGTCCTTGTGGTACAGAAAACGCTTGAAGAAAAACTTGTCGCGGTAGTTCAATTCCCGCAAGCGGCGGATGGCCGAAGCGGTCACTTTGGAGGAGAGCTTCTCTTTGAGCAGGAGTTCCTTGAGAAACTCGATCTTGTGCTTGTCATCGAGGGCTGAGAATTCGGGTTCGCGAAAGAACAGCAGC
Organism: uncultured Clostridia bacterium; assembly: GCA_964614865.1. GTDB lineage: Bacteria > Acidobacteriota > Aminicenantia > UBA2199 > UBA2199 > CAZTNO01. The sequence goes on along the minus strand of CAZTNO010000115.1, from coordinate 4,134 downwards.
TGGGCCGCGGGCTTGCGCCGGAGAAATTCCCGCATCGGAGCCCGCATCAAATCCCCCGCAACAGGTGGCCCATCTTTTCCCTCTTGGTCTTCATGTAGCGTTCACTCTCCTGGCTGGCCGGCACTTCGAGGGGAACCCGCTCGACGATCTCGAGCCCGTATCCCGAGAGGGCGATGTACTTGGCGGGGTTGTTGGTGATCAGGCGCAGTTTGTGCAGGCCCATGGCCCGCAGGATCTGGGCACCGATGCCGTAGTCCCGCTGGTCGGCGGGGAACCCCAGTTTGACGTTGGCCTCGATGGTGTCGAGACCCCCCTCCTGGAGCTTGTAGGCGCGGATCTTGTTGATCAGGCCGATGCCGCGCCCCTCCTGATTGGTGAGGTAGAGGACCACCCCCCGCTTCTCGCGGCTGATCAGCTCCATCGCCCGGTGGAGTTGGCTGCCGCAGTCGCAGCGCCGGGAGCCGAAGGTATCTCCGGTCAGGCACTGGGAGTGCACCCGGGCCAGCGCCGGCTCGCCGTCCCCGAGGTCGCCCTGGGTCAGGGCGATGTGGGTCTCGTCGTTGAGCTGGTCGTGAAACGCCTTGATGACGAAGTTTCCCCACTCGGTGGGCAACTCGGCCTCGGCCACCAGTTCCACCAGCGAATCGGTCTGGATGCGGTACTTGATGATCTCCTCGACGGTGACGATGGGCATGTCGAATTCGCGGGCGAACTCGATCAGCCGGGGCATCCGGGCCATATTGCCGTCTTCGTCCATGATCTCGCAGATCACTCCTGCGGGTTCCATGCCGGCCATGCGGCACAGGTCGTGCGAAGCCTCGGTCTGCCCGGCCCGCAGCAAAACTCCCCCGCTGCGAGCCCGCAGGGGGAAGATATGGCCAGGCCTGGCCATGTCGCCGGGTTTCGTGGCCGGATCGATCAGCTGGCGGATGGTCTCGGCCCGATCATAGGCCGAGATGCCGGTGGTGGTATTCTTGCGGGCATCGACCGAGACGGTGAAGGGGGTCTCGAAGTGGGAGGTGTTCTCGCAGACCATCAAGGGCAATTCGAGCTGCCGGCACCGTTCCTCGGACAGCGAGACGCAGATCAACCCGCGCCCCCGGGTGGCCATGAAGTTGATGTGCTCGGGGGTGACCAACTGGGCCGCAACCATCAAATCGCCCTCGTTTTCACGGTTTTCGTCGTCGGTGATAATGATCATCCGCCCCTGGCGCAAAACTTCAAGGGCCTCGGGCACGGTAATCATGGATTTTTCGTTCATTTCATTCACTCTTGATCAGATTATAGAGGGTCTTGGCCAGGAAATCAAGTTCCACATTCGCCCGATCGCCCACCCTGAGCCGGGAGAGGTTGGTCGCCCCCCAGGTCACCGGGATCACCTCCACCGAAAACCAGCTGGCGTGGACCGCGGTCACGGTCAAGCTGACGCCGTTGATGGCCACCGATCCTTTGGCCAGCAAAAACTTCTTCCAGGACCGGTCGAGAAAGGTGAAAGAGAGGACGTGGCCCCCGCCGCGGGTGAGCACCGAACGCAGCCGGACCGTGCCGTCGACGTGACCGGTGAGCAGGTGGCCGTCGAGGGGGCTCGACAGGGTGAGGGGGCGCTCCAGATTCACCATCCCGCCGGGGGGCAGGTCGGCGAAGTTCGTCACCCGCAAGGTCTCGCTGGCCAGGTTGAACGAGAAGCCATCCCGCCGGCGTTCGATCATCGACAGGCAGACGCCGTTCACGGCCACCGAGCCGCCCGGCTCGATCGAGGCCTCCCAGTCGGAATCCACCTTCAACACCGCCGGGTTGCCCCGCATGAGGCTGACCAGCCGTGCGGTCCCCTGGATCAAGCCGGTGAACACGCCAGGTACCCCCGTAGCAACATGCCGTCCGGCAAAGGGATCCACTCGCTTTCCTCCAGGCAGAGCGCCTCGGCGAGCCGGTTTACCCCCGAGGCAAAAGGCTCGACGGCCCCCCGCCCACCCACCAGTTTCGGGGAATAGAAGAAGTCGATCTCGTCGAACAGGCGCCGGGACAGGAACGAATCGAGCAAGGCCCCTCCCCCTTCGACCAGCACCGAGGCGATCCCGTTTCGGAGAAGAACCGCCAGCACTTGCGGCAGGAGGAGGTGACCGTCTTTTCCCCGTTCGACGAACTCGTGGACATCGCCGCGGCGCCCGCGGGTTTCGGTACCCAAGGCGCTGATCACCAGGAGCGGGAACTGCGCCTGCCGGTCAAACACCCGCAGCGCACTGGGCAACGAGTTGTTTGCGTCGAGCACCACCCGCCACAACCCTTTGCCTTGCCACTCCGTTCCGGGCAGGGTCAGCAGCGGGTCGTCGGCCAGCACCGTGCCCCGCCCGGCCATCACGGCCGAGAACTCGCCGCGCAAGCTGTGGGACACTTCCCGGGAAACGGGGCCGGTCACCCAGCGCGAACCGAGCTGCCGATCGGTCATCTTGCCCTCCAGCGAGATGCCGGCATGGAGGGCGATATAGGGCCGGTCCACACGCAACCGGCTATGGTAGTGGCGATTCAAACGGAGGGCCTCCCGCCCCAGGAGACCGACCTGGACCGGGATCCCCTCGCGCCCGAGACGGGCGATGCCGCGACCGTTCACCAGCGGGTGGGGGTCGCGGAGGGCAACAACCACCCGGGCTACCCGGCGCGAAACGATGAGGTCGGTACAACGGGGGGTCTTGCCCTGGTGATCGCAGGGTTCCAGGGTGACGTACAGGGTGGTGCCGGAGGTCCGCACCCGCCGCAAGGCCTCCACTTCGGCGTGGGCGAGGCCATACCCCCGGTGATACCCGGCGCCCACCAGCCGATTCCCGCTGGTCACCACCGCGCCCGCCATGGGGTTGGGCTCGGTAAAGCCCTGGCCGCGCCGGGCCAGGGTCAGGGCGACCGCCATCATCTGCCGGTCCAGCTCGGAAAAATGGTCGGGGCTCGCCACACTCATCCCGGAGCCAACAGGGCCGCGATGAACTCGGCGGGGACGAAGGGGGCCAGGTCCCCCGCCGCTTCCCCGGTGCCCACGTACTCGACCGGGACCTGGAGGCGCTGGCAAACGGCGATCACCGTCCCCCCCCGGGCCGTGCCGTCGAGTTTGCTGAGCACGATCCCGTCGATCCCGGAAAACTGGTCGAACCGTTCGGCCTGGGCCAGGGCGTTCTGGCCGGTGGCGCCATCGAGCACCAAGAGCACCGCCATCGGCCCCTCGGGAAAGAGCTTTTTCACGATACGGGTGAGTTTTTCCAACTCCCGCATCAGGTTTTCGCGAGTCTGCACCCTTCCGGCGGTGTCGATCACCAGGAGATCCTCGGGCCGGTTCACGAAGGATTGCACCGCATTGAAGACCACCGAGCCGGGATCGGCGCCGCGATCGCCCCCGATCACCGGGATGGCCAGTTTTTCCCCCCACAGCGAGAGCTGGGAGCTGCCGGCGGCCCGAAAGGTGTCGGCCGCCGCCATCATCACCTTCCGCCCGCGCTCCCGGTGAAACCAGGCCAGTTTGGCGGCGGTGGTCGTCTTGCCCGACCCGTTGACCCCGACCAGCAGGACAACCTTTTTGCCGGTGGCGGGCACGGGGAAAACGAGCCGCGGCTCGGGCAGGACGGTGAGCAGCTCGGCCCGCAGGCTCGCCAGGAGCTCCTCCTGCGGAGCGGAGGCAGCGCACTGCCGCCGCACCTTGGCCGTGATCGCCCCCGCCAGCGGCGCCGGGACATCGGCCAGGATCAGTTGCTCTGCGAGGGCCTCGAACAGCGCCTCACGATCGGGGTTGGACAGGATGGCGGCAATCTTCCCGCCGATCGTCCCCCGGAAAAAATTCCACATGCCCATGTACGGGGAATTATACTTCGCCGGCGCCTCCGGCGCAAACGTCCTTGACCCTGGTGACCTAGGAAGGCTATAATCACCTTTATCCACAGGAGGCTCCGGTGAACATTTCCCAACGCGCGCAAAACACCCAGGAATCCCCGATCCGCAAGCTCTCGGCGGTGGCTGCGGCCACCAAGAAGAGGGGGATCACGGTATACCACCTGAACATCGGCCAGCCCGACATCCCCACCCCCGAGATCTTTTACCAGAAGATTGCCCAGCACAGCGAAAAAGTCCTCTCCTACGGCCCGTCGGACGGCCTGG
>CAZTNO010000114.1:0-8587 GCA_964614865.1 uncultured Clostridia bacterium | reverse complement strand
GGCCACCCCTTCCTGTACTCCCATGCCGGCCTGGTGGGCTCGGGGATCGTCGCCCCGGCCGGTTTCTCGTTCGTCGAGGTGAGCCGGTTCTTCATCGCCTTGCCCCTGACATTGGTGCGAGGTGAACTGTACTGGCGAGGCGAGTACCTGGACGTGTTCTCGCTGTTCTGGAACCGGATCCTGCTGTTTGCCGTTCCACTTCTCCTCTACATGTTGGGGGGATGGGCGATGGAGCGGGACCGTTTCGGCTTCCGACGTAACACCGAACTCCGGGGGTTGGCGCTGGTCATGATGGTTTTGCTGGCCGTGTTTTTCGGGTACCCGCGTCTGTTCATCCTGCTCCCGGCGTTGATGCTGGCTGCGGGAATCTGGGGTATGCTCCGGGGGGGCGTGGCGCCCGGACAGGCCGAAGAGCGCTTGTTGCTGGGCAGCGGTCTCTTCTTGCCGCTGGTGCTGCTGGCCGCCTTCGCCTGGGTGGGCGGGATTCCGTTCTACCAGGGACGCTACAGCATGGCCCTGTTGCCGGCGTTGATCGGGATCGCGGTGGCCGGTTGGCGGGTCCTCCCCCGTCCGTGGTTCTCCCCGATTTTGCCGGTACTGGGGCTCCTGGCCTACAATCTGGTTTATGCGAGGATGCTATGGGATCTGCTGTGACCTTGTTTTTTAGCAAAGGCAAGCCCGCCTGGCGGGTTCTCGGCGTGGTGCTGGTCCTGGCGTCCGCCCTGCTTGCCCAGACCGAAGACCCCGACTTGACCGCCTTCACGCTCTCCCGCACGCAACTCGACCTCCTCCCCGGCGGCGGTTTCCTGCCGGCGTTTTTCGAGAGTTACGCCCCGGGGGCGACGCTGCTCAACGACGAGGGGAACGGCTTCTCGCTGCTCGAGGCGCCGCGGGTCTACTCTGCGGGCGAGAGCCCCGACCAGTTTCGCTGGCGGGTGGGCGGATTTGCCATCGATTCCGCGCTGGAGGCGGGGACGCCGACGGTCCGCATCCCCTCGCTGGCGGCTTCGGCACTCAGACTGTCGGGGAACGGGCTCGACTGGCAGCTGCACCCCGAGAAAACGACGGGGCACCGCTTCCTGCTGTCGACGGCCCTGCCTCGCCTCGGGGGGGTCTGGCACTGGGGGCGCCACCTCGTGCCCAACCTTGCCGGCGAACGGGGGGGGGTGGTGGCCAGCGAGCGGCGCCGGTTCGGCGGCAACGGCAACCTCTCGTGGCGGTGGGATCCTCCGGGCCTCGGCGGGGCCTCCTGGCGAGCGGCCGCCGATCTTGCCCTCCAGGAGAGGTGGTTCAACGACCCGCAGCACGCCGACCGGCCGTATGCCGAGAGGGGGGCGCTGGCCAGCTTGTTGCTGTTCCGCCCCCCCCGCCCGGGCACTTCCGCCCCCGAACTGCTGCTGGCGGCGGAGTGGCTCTCGCGCGACCACCTGGGCGCCGAGTGGGGGCGGCTTCCCGGGGAAACCTTGTCCCAGCAGCGGCAGGCCCTGGTGGTCGGGGTGGGGCAGGAGAAAGCCACCGGCGGGTGGCGGGCGGTTTGGCAGGTGGAACACGAGCAGCGCACCCCGCAGCAGGCCGACCTGGTCAAAGAGGTGATCGATCCCGATGGCGAGGGGATTTGGCCTTTTTGTCGTTGGGGGTCGCGCACCGCCCTCTCGGCCCGCTTCCAGGGCAATCTGCGGCGCCGGCTCGGCGTACTCCACCTGACCCCGCGAATCGAGCTGCTGCTGTCCCCGACCTGGGGGAGCGATGGCACCTACGGGGATGCCCCGATGTTCCTGGCTGGCCAACCCTGGCGGGCGGTCCGCTGGCAGAAGGGATCGGATTGGCGAAGACTCGGTCTCGACGGTCTGCTGGCCACTTCATGGGACCTCGCCTTGGGCGGTCCGTGGCAGGCCTCGGGGGATTTGCTGCTGCGCGGGCAGGGGCTCGTGAGCCAGTCCCCGCTCGCCCCGACCCCCTTCTTCTGGACTGCCGGCTTTACGTTTGCCTTGCGCCACGAAGGGCGGCGCTCCCGCTTGCTTGCCGAAATCGGCAGTCAGCCCGAGACCTTTCCCTTGTCTGGCGCCGATTTCCTGGTCACGGCGGCGCCTTCGGCCACGATCCACGACTGGAACGATTCCGACCACGACCGGCAACTCGATGCCGGCGAGGAGGGGCCGGTGCGCTGGCTCAGCGGCGGCCGTTTCCATGGTCTGGCCCCGGGCACCGCCCTGCCCCGCCGGGAGCGGCTTATGGTGGGCTTTCGCCAGCGCTTGTCGGGGGTCTGGGATCTGGGCCTGCACGGGATGCTGCGGCGGGAACGCGACGGGCTCTGGGTGATGGCCGATAACGAGCGCGGGGTCACCCGCCCGGTGGAGGGCGTTCCCGTTTTTTTCGTCACCGCCCCGCCAGACGCGTTCATCCTGGGCAACCGTACTTTTGGCCGGGATCCTTTCTATGCCCAGTTCCTCCTCGATATTTCGGCCAGTCGGAGCCGTTTGTGGCAGTTTCGCTTTTCGTTCATGGCCCACATGGGGATGGCCCAGACCCCATTTGGCAATGGCCCCAGCGCCGACGTGCGCTCGATCGGCGAGGCGATGGCCGACCCGAACGCGCGCACCTTCGCCTTCGGCCGGGTCGACGGTGATCGGGCTTTCGTGGCCAAGCTCCATGGCACCTGGCAGTTGGGACGCGCCCTGTCGGTGGCGGGCAGCATGAGGTACCGCGACGGCACGCCGTTCGCCTTCCTGGCCGTGGCCCGCTCGGAAAACGGGCAGGCGCTGTACTACCAGACCATCAAGGGGGAAGACGAGCACGGCAAGAAGGGGGGCCCCCGCGAGGATTGCCTGTGGGATCTCAGCCTGGCGGTGCACTGGCGTTTTTTTCTGGCGGGTCGGTCGTGTCGTCTCTCCCTCCAGGGGTTCAACCTGCTGGACTGGGGGAGCGAACTCGCCGAAGACGTGTTTGCCGGCAACCTTCGTCGGGCCCTGGAGCTGGATATGCCCCGCAGCCTGAGACTGCTCCTGGAAGTCGACCTCTGATCGCACAGGTCGGGACCGGCGGGGTCAGGGACGGATGATCCGGGTGCGGGGGCCGGCCACGCAGAGGCAGTTCTTGCCCTCGCGCTTGCCCCGGTAGAGAGCCTGATCGGCCTGGAGGATCAGGCTCTCGCGGTCCTTGGCATGGCGGGGGCACCCGGCGAGGCCGATGGTCAAGGTGACCAGGGAAATCTCCCCGGCGATGCCGGGGAGGTTCTGTTCGTGATTCACCGATTCCAGGATGCGCCGCCCCACGGTCACCGCCTCGGGGGGTTCGGTCTCGGGCAAAACCACCACGAACTCCTCGCCGCCGTAGCGGGCGACGAAGTCGCTGTTGCGAATGGCCCGGCGCAACAGGCGGGCCATCTCGCGCAGGGTCTCGTCGCCGAACAGATGGCCGTAGGTGTCGTTCACGTGTTTGAAGTCGTCGAGGTCGATCATCATCAAGGCCAGCGGCCGGCGGTAGCGTTTTTGCCTTTCGATTTCCCGGTTCAGAAAGGTGTCGAAGTAGCGGTGATTGTGGATGCCGGTCAGATCGTCGAGGTAGGAGAGCTTCTTGAAGTGCTCGCTCTCTTGGGCCATGCGACGCAGGTTCTGGGTTTCGAATGCCTTCTGGATGGTGAAGAGGACGTGATTGACGTTGAAGGGCTTGGTGATGAAATCGGTCGCCCCGGCCTTCATCGATTCCACCGCGGTGTCGATCGAAGCGAATCCGGTCATGATGATCACCGGGATGTCGGTGCCCGATTCGCGCAGCGATTTGGTCAGGGCGATGCCATCGATCTTGGGCATGATCACGTCGATCATCACCAGGTCGATGTTGCCCGATGCCAGGATGGCGGTGGCTTCCTTGGCATCGCCCGCCACCCGCACCGTGTATCCCGACAGCGACAACAGGTCGCTCAGCAGGAGTTGGACTTCGGGCTCGTCGTCGACCACCAGGATGCGGCTGGCGCTGGGGGAGGTTGTCTTTTTTTTCACCGGAGCCAGTCTCCGGGCAGAACACAAACGCTGTCGGGCCACTCGCCGATACGCGGCATCGGTCTCATGGGGGCATTGTAGCGCAGCATGCGACTCGTTTCAATCCATCCCCAAACGGGGCGCCCGATCGGTTTTTTGGGCGGGGAGCATCCGCCGCGCTTCGCGGGCCGTGGGCCTGCCGGCGGGGTCCCGGCGCATCATCGCCTCGATCAGGCCAGCCAGGGGCTGGGGGAGGTCGGGGCGAACCAGGGTCGGGGGGGGCGGGTCGGATTCGACAATCGCCTGGATCACTTCGAGGGGGCCGTCGCCGTGAAACGGGCACTGGTTGGTCACCATCTCGTAGAAGAGGACCCCGGCGGCATACACGTCGCCCTGGGCGGTGGAGGCCCCTTCGAGGATCCGTTCCGGGGGGAGAAAGTGCAAGGTGCCCATGACGGTCCCTGTTTGTGTCAGGCGGGTCTGCGATTCGCGCATGGCCAGGCCGAAATCGAGCAATTTGACCTGGATGGGCCCGCTACGGGACACCATCAGGTTGTCGGGTTTCAGGTCGCGGTGGACCACCCCTTTCTGATGCATGAGTTCGAGCACGTCGAGGATTTGCCCCATCATTTCCTGGGCCTCGGGCAGGGGGAGGGCTCCCTCTTCCCGCAGGATCCGGCTGAGGGGGACCCCTACGATGAACTCCATGGCGATGTAGAGGCACCCGTTGATCTCTCCTCGCTCCAGGTTGCGCACGATGCCGGGATGGTCGAACTGGTCGATGATCGAACCTTCCAATTGGAAGCGCCGCTTGTCGGTGTCGGAGGCGAAGTGTTCGTTTTTCAGCACCTTCAGGGCCACGATGCGCCCCGAATTCAGCTGGTCTGCTGCCCGGTACACCACCCCCATGCCGCCCGATCCGATCGTGTCCAGGATCTTGAAGTGGCCGATGTAGCGCACCTTGCGAAAGAAGGTGAGGGCGCTGAACGCCCGTTTGGCCGCCACTCCCAGACCGTAGGAGCCTCCGGCAAACAACAGGGCGAACAGGGCGATCACCCACCCCCGTTCGTGAAAGGCGGGGGCGATCGCGAAGGTCAGGGTGGTTTCGGCTGACCAGGGGGCGTCTTCGTCTGTCTGGGCCTGTACCTGCAGCCGGTAGTCGCCCCCGGTGAGATTGGTGTAGCGGACCGAAGCCGTCCGCGTGGGCGCCGACCAGGCCGAATCGTTGCCGTCAAGACGGGTCCGGTAGCGGACCCGCCGTTCGTCGACCAGCGACAGGGCCCGGTACGAGAAGGTCAGGTCGTTTTGCTTTCTTGGCAACGGGGCAAGCGGAGGGAGGTCGAGCGTTGTCTCTCCGGCCACCAGTGCGGTGAGGTGAAGGGGGGGTGGGGGGGGCGGGCGACGGCCGATGGAGAGGTCGATGGCGGTGGCCCCCGAAGTCGACAGATACCAGAGGAGGCCCGACTGGTCGCGCACGATGCTGGCCACCCCCGAACACTCCTCGCCGCCCAGCAATCCGGTGGACCGCGAGAAGCCGCGCCGGATCCGCTCGTTTTTTACGACGAAGAGCCCCTGCTCGGTGCCCAACCAGAGTTCGTCGCCCACCGGGAGCAGCGAGGAGACGTGGGGGCTGGTCAACCCCTGCTCGCGGGCAAAGCTTCGCCACCTGCCGCCCCGGAACTGGCTCAGGCCGTTGGCGGTTGCCACCCACAGGGTTTGGCTGGCGGTGTCAAACCACAGCGCCCGGATCTGGTCGCAACAGAGTCCGTCCTGCCTGCCAAACCGGGTGACCCCGCCCCCGGGGCCGACCCGACAAAGACCTCGCTCGGTACCGATCCAGACGTCGTTTCCCGCCAGAGCCACCGACCAGGCGGTATCGCAGGAAAGGCCGTGGGCGACATCGTAACGGACCGTTTGCCGGCCATCGAAGGCCACCACGCCCTGACGCAAGGTCGAGATCCACAGCCGGTTTCGGTCCACCTGCAGGTTGAGGATGTACTCGTCCGCCAGGAAGCCCGGCGGGGTGGAAACGAAGCGATTACCGTTCCAGCACCTCAACCCCGCTTTGGTACCGGCGTAGAGCCTGCCGCCAAACACGGCCAGGGCGCGCACGTTGTTCGAGGGGAGCCCCGCGTTCGTGTCCAGCCGCTCGAAAGCCGGCCGGCCCGGAGTGGTCCGCTGGATTCCCCCTTCGTCGGTGGCAAACCACCGCGACCCCGCGTGATCGACCATGGCCATCACCGGCAGATCGGGCAAAAACCCCCGGAAGGCCAGGCTGATCACCTTGCTCAAACCTCGGGTGGTGCAGATCCAGACCAGCCCTTCGCTATCGCCGAACACCCCGCGGATGCAATCGTCGGCCAGGCCGTTCTCGCGGCGCAGAAAGAGGGGGGTGCTCTCTCCCAAAACCACCAGCCCCCGGTCGTCGGTACCGACCCAAAGCCGCCCTTCGGGATCAACCCAGGCGCAGGAGGTGCGACTGCCGGGTAACAACGGGGGGCGAGCATTGCCGTCGATGGCCCACAGTCCATTCTCGGTGCCCGCCCACAGGGTGCCTTGCCAGTAACACAGAAAACGGGGACGCAGGTTCGGCACCGGGGCGGGGCAGGGGGTCCAGCGGGTTCCGTCCCAACTGGCCCCCAGGATCGGGGTCGGCTGGGCGAACAGAACCCAGAGTTTGCCAGCAGATACCGCCAGATCGACGATGGCCCGGCCGCTCACGGGAAATTCCCCGGGGCAGGGGTGGAACGAATCTGGCCCGCCAAAGAGCAGCTTGCCGTCGATGGTAGCCACCCAGGTTTTTCCGGCAAACTTAGCCAGCGCGGTAACCATCGTGTCGGGGGCTCCGGGGGGGATGGTGAAACGGCGGCCATCGAAGCGGGTGAGGCCGGCCGCGGTGCCGACCCAGAGGTGTGACCCCACCTCGAGCAGGCGGCGGACCCCGTTGTTGACCAGCCCCTCCTCGATCCGCAAGGGAGAAAACGATTCGCCATCGTAGCGCAGCAGCCCGCCGGGGGTGCCAAACCAGGCGTAACCATCCGCGGTGCGCAGTCCGCAGGTGAGGGTCGAGACCGGTAAGCCCTCGCTCTGCCTGTAGTTCCGGATAAAGTACTGTTGGGCCCCGAGGGAGAGCGACAGGGCTCCCAGGCAGATCAGCAGAAAAAAACGCACTCCCCGGGAAAAATTGGTCGGGGGCATGGAGGGGAAAAGGGGGAGGGGCGAACCCCTCCCCCGAAAGGACATCAGGGGTTCTGTTGCTTGAAGGCGGCCATGAAGCGGACGAGCTCCTGGACTCCTTCCAGATTCATGGCGTTGTAGATCGAGGCGCGGCAGCCGCCCACGCTGCGGTGACCCTTCAGGCCGATCATTCCTGCCTTCTTGGCCTCGTTAATGAACTTCTCCTCCAGTTCTTCGCTCTTCAGCCGGAAGGTGACGTTCATCTTGGAGCGGTCCTCGATTGCGGCGGTACCGCGATAGTAGCCGCCCGATCCGTCGATGGCCTCATAGAGGGCGCCCGCCTTGTGCTCGTTCAGTTGTTCGATGGCCTCCAGGCCGCCCTTTTGCTCGATCCAGTCCATCATCAGTTTGATGATGTAGATACCGAAGCAGGGGGGGGTGTTGTAGAGGGATTTTTCCTTGGCGTGGGTCTTGTAGCTGAGCATGGTGGTCAGGCCGTCGGCGCACTTGTCGAGCAGGTCGTTGCGGATGATCACCAGGGTCACGCCCGAGGGGCCGATGTTCTTCTGCGCCCCGGCGTAGATCATGCCGAAGCGGGAGACGTCGAGCCGGCGGCTCATGATGTCGGAGGACATGTCGGCGATCAGGGGGACGGCGCCGGTGTCGGGAAAGCTCTGGAACTGGATGCCGCCGATGGTTTCATTGGAGGTGATGTGCACGTAGGTGGCATCGGGGGAAAAGGCGAACCGCTTGGGCAGGGCGTTGAAACCCTGATCTTCCGAGGTGGCGGCGATGTTCACCGTGCCGAACAGCTTGGCTTCCTTGATCGCCTTCTTGGCCCATTCGCCGGTGTGGATGTAGTCGGCCTTGCCCCCTTTGAGCAGGTTCATCGGAATCATGCCGAACTGCAGGCTGGCTCCCCCTTGCAGAAACAGCACGGTGTAGTTTTCGGGGATGCCCATCAGGGCGCGCATCTTGGCCTCGGCGGTGTTGATCACCGCGTCGAAGTCTTTGGAGCGGTGGCTGATCTCCATGATCGAGAGCCCGATGCCATTGAAGTCCAGCAATTCCTCCTGGGCTTTCTTCATGACCTCCTGGGGCAGGATGGCCGGTCCCGCATAGAAGTTGAACTTTTTAGACATGGTTTCATGCCTCCTTGATGATATCTTCGCCCATTGTATCCCGATCCCGGGATAAATTCAACGGCAAAAAGCCCGGAAACGGAACGGCCGCCCGGGGGGGGCGGCCGTTCCAAAAAAAGGGGGGGGTGTTACTTCTTGTTCTTGTCGATGTCCTCGAATTCGGCGTCGATCACTTCGCCCTCGCCGGGTCCGGGAGCGTTGCCCGGAGGGGGCGGCGGCGGTGTTTCCGGCCCTCCCTCGGGGGGCTTGCTGGCGCCGGCGGAGCGGTACATCTCGGTGGTGAGCTTGGAA
>CAZTNO010000113.1:0-8604 GCA_964614865.1 uncultured Clostridia bacterium | reverse complement strand
CTCGGCCTTGTCGATGTAAAAGGCGGGATCGGGGGTGCTGGAAGTGTAGCGGTTGACCTGGCCCAGGGTATCGCGGGTTTTGGCGATTTTTTGCGCCTGTTCGTTCCGCCAGAGTTCGATCGCGGCGATCACCCGGTCGGTGATCTCCCGGCAACGCTGGTGGGCCGGACGGTAGACCGCGGCAAACGCCACGTCGTCCCGCAGGCGCTCTTCAATTTCGGCGCCCCGGTTCGCGAGCTGTTTGCGCAACCCGTCGACCCCATCCAGCAAGGCGGTCAACTCGGCCCAGCGCCCCTCCTGAATCGTTTTTTCGACGACTTCCAAGCGGGAGACCAGCCCCTCCAGCCAGAACAGGACGGGGGAATCACCCGTAGAATTCAAGTTTCCCCGCCTCGCCGGACCGCGGAGCCGGAGCGTTCTCGGGGATAACGACTCTCCCCTTGCCTTGGTCCTGATCCATTTTCTGCCGCCAGGCATCGTGCAAGCCGCGAAAAATCTGCGCCACCTCGGCCACCATTTCGGGGCGCCGGTCGCAGTTGGCCCGGGTCAACTGGCCCATGGCGTACAGGTAGAGCGAGCGGAGCTGCACTGCCAGCGGACCCGCCGAAAAATCGAGGGTACCGAGCAGGGTGGAAATGATCTCGAGCCCCCGGTTGATCGCCGTCACCCTCTTCTCGATGTCGCCCGTCTGGAAACACTGGCGGGCCGCATGGAGTTCCTTGATGAGTTCGGCATAGACGAACAGCACCAACTCGTCGCGGCTCATCCCCTCGACGTTGTTCTTGACATACTGGGCATGGACGCTCATGTTGATTGCCTCCCGCCGGAAACCCGCCCCTTCTAGCCGATATCCGACAGGGTGGACTTGATGCTTTCCATCCGCATGAGCGCCTCGTTGGCCTTGGAGAACTGGATGAGGAGGACGTTCTGCTCGGTTTCCAGCTGCCGGTTGATGGCGGCGATCTTGTCGGTGATCCCTTCGAGTTGGCTGTCGAGGGCGCCGATGCTCTTGGCCATCAGCCCGCTGTACGGAAAGGTCAACTCGTAGAGTTGCCGGCGCAACCGCTCGCCGATCGCCTCGGTGAATGTCACCGTGCCGCGATCACCAAGAGCAGTGCCCCGGACCAACACCGCAAGCCCTTTTGGGTCGCCTCCGCTGGCTGTCAGGACCTGCCCGACGCCGGTGGCGGCGGCCCCCCCGATGGTGCCGGCGACATCCACCCCGACATCGGTGCGCAGGGTGGTACCGATGCCCGAGCCGTCTCCGCTGCTGCCCGAAACCACGCTCAACGATTGCCCGGCACCAAAGGCGGTGGTCACCAGGCGCAGGTAGTCGCTCCCCCCCGAATTCTCTTTGCTGGCGGTTACCTGGAGCCCCTGGGCGGCCAGGGTGGTATTGATGGTGGAGACGATCTGGCTGGCATCGAGCCCCTCGGCCAGCAACACATCGACCGCGGTCCCGTTCAGGGTGATGGTCAGGGTCTCGCCTCCGGCGGCCACGGTAGCCAGGGGGGTCGCCCCGGTGATCGAGGCCTGCTCGGCGGCGGTGGTGACACTCACCGCGTAACTCCCCGGCCGGGTGGCATCGGTCTTGCCAAAATACGACAGCTCGGTGCTGGAACTGGTCCCCATGTCCCGGAACAGGCGCTGCACCGAATCGAAGTGGTCGGTCAACGCCGCATCCAGCTTGGTCGAGTCGATCTCGAGTTGACCATCGCCATTGATGGTCATGCCGATGGTGGCCAGCGACTTGTACGGGTCTGAGGCCTCGATTCCGAGCACCCGGCTGGTCACCATGCCGAGCAGGTCGCTCTGCATCTTGCGGGCGGCCGTCTCGCCCGACAGCACCCCGGCGCGCCCCTTGGCGGTGTCGTAGGTGAACTGGCTGTTCAGGAAATCGATCGCCTCGTTGAAGGCGGTGACGAAGGTGTCTAGCTTGCCCCGAAAGCCTTCGGTATCGCTGCTCACGTTCAGTGCGATGGCAGTTTCCGGATCGGCCTTCTTCAAATTCAGGGTGACCCCGGAGAGGACGTCGCTGATGGTGTTCGAAGAGCGGACGATCTTGTCGGCCTCTTCGGTGGTGTTGATGTTGATCCAGGCATCGCGGGCGCTGACCTTGGTGGCCATTGCGGTGCCGACCCCGGTATCGGTGACGGTGAAGCCCTTTTCGGTACCGGTGCTGCGCGAGGTGACCTGCAACTTGTACAGGCTGCCATCGTAGACCACGGTGGCCATCACGTCGAGCCCCGAGGAGTTGATGGCGTTCTTGAGCCCGGAAAGCGAGCGGGTCTGGCCGGTGATCTGGATATCGCGGGTCTCCCCGTCCTGGGTGATGGAAAAGGTGGTGCCGTCGGTAAGCAGCAGGTCGCTGACACTCGCCACTCCCGCCGACGAATCGGACTGGGCCCGGGCCAACTGGCGCACGATGATCGAATTGGTACCGCTGTCGGCTGCGGCGGAGGCCTTGGCGGTGAACACCGACTCGTCGCCCGATACGGCCTTCTTGGAGGAGAAACCCGACCCGAGCAGGGCCTGGAGGGAACTCTCGACGGCGGAGGCCTTGGTGTTCAGGGTCTGGAACGCGGTCTTCTTGGCCTCGTAGAAGGTCTGAAAGGTCTGCAGATCGCGGATGGGTCTCTGTTTGGCGTAGATGATCTGCTCGACGATGTACTGCACATCGAGAGGTCCCCCCACCGAGCCGCCCGAAGAACTGGCCGCCGTACCGCCGAAAGCAATGGTCGACATGTTACACCTTCAGGTTGATCAACAGGTTGATCTCCTCCCCGCCCTTCGTATGATCCGCAAACTCGCGCAGCCGCGCCATCAAAGAGCGAATCTCTTTGGGCGGAAACTCGCGCACGACTTCCTTGGTCTTGGTGTCCACGACACTCACGTAATGCAGACTCAGTTTCTTGTCCATCTTGAATTGCAGCTCGCGATGGAGGCCGCTCATCTTCTCGTTGATGCGGTCAATCGCCGCCTCGAGCTCTTTCTCGCTGAACACGGCGCCATCGTCCACATCGCCGTTTTCCCGGGCGCCATCCCCCTTCTCGATCGACCCTTTCAGGGCGGCCGGCGAGGCAGTCCCGGCGACCGAAGTCACCGGGTACTGCCCCCCTGCACGCCGGGAATCGGGAGGGGGGGTGGGCGTGACGCCCTCCCCACCGCTGGTTGGCAGCCGGAAACCGTTTCCAGTTCCTACTGCTTCAATCATGGTTACCTCCCGTTCCTGACATCCCTGCTAACGGATTACCGGAAGAGGGAGAGAACCAGCTGCGACGACTGGTTGGCCTGGGCCAGCGAAGCCATACCGGACTGCAACAGGATCTGGTACTTGGTCATGGCGACCACTTCCTCGGCCATGTTGGCGTCGCGGATCGACGATTCGGCGGCTTGCAGGTTCTGCGACTGCACCTGGATGATGGCAACCGAGTTGGTGAGGCGGTTCTGCTGCGCACCGAGCGCACCTCTCCAGCGGGAGACCGAGCCGATGGCATCCGAGATGTTTCCCAACGCGGTTTGGGCATTGGCAGCGGTCGTCAAATCGGTGGTGTTCAGCTTCATGGCGGTGGTCCCCGCCCCGCTCGCACCGCCGATCGAGATCTTGATAAACGACTGCTCGTGGGTGTCGCCAACGAAGATCTGTTTCACGTAAGCTTCGCTCGTTTTGAAGAGCTTCTCGCCTTTGAAGTTGGAAACAGACACGACGCGATCGATTTCAGCCAGAATCTGCTTGTACTCGGTGTCGATGGTGTTGCGTTCATTCTCGCCCACCGTTTCCGAAGCCGACTGTTCGGCCAAGGTGACGGCGCGGGTCAGCAGGTCGGTGATCTTGGACAGGGCGCCATCGGCGATCTGCACGACCGCGATGCCGTCGTTGGCGTTGCGCACGGCCTGGGCGAGGGCGACGGTGTCGGCCTTGAGCCCGTTGGCAATGGCCAAGCCGGCCGCGTCGTCACCGGCTTCGACGATGCGGTAGCCGGAAGAGAGTTTGGCCAAGGTCTTGTTCAGGCCAATGTTGGAAAAGTAGAGGTTGCGCTGCGCTTCGACCGACGAAATGTTGTTAACTACCGAAAAACTTTGTCCAGCCATGGTAATCCTCCATGATTTGTTGGTTTTGGGCGTCCTTGCCCGGATTAAAAATGCGATTAAAAACGAACGCCCCTTATTTCGGAGGAACCCGCGGAAACTTTAATCTTATTTTTCAGCGAGGGGAAAAAGGCAGCCAGGGCCTCGCCCCCTCGGTCAGCGGTGACCCCAACCTCCGTCCCACTCATGCGGCTCTCAGCGCGGGTCCTGGGGGGCCAACTCGCGGCTCATGGCCCCCGAAATCTCGGCGCAGTGGGCCAGCACCCTAGCGGAGAGTGCCTGGGCCCGGGCGGCCAGGTCGGTGGCAAAGGCCCGGTCTTCGAGGTCCTTGACGTTGATCAGCACGTTGTAGAGCGCACCCTGGGCACAGACTCCGGCGGAGAGGCCGGCCACCCCGGCATCGGAAAGCGAGTTGCGGTTGCCCTTTTGGCAGGCCAGGGCGGCCAACTCGACGGTGCGCAGCGATTTCTCGAGCACCCCATAGGGGATCATCGCCGCCCCTTTGGTGGCCTCCTGCACCGCCTGGTTGCGGGCCGCGATCTCTTCGGCACTCTTTTTGGGCAGGGAAAAAGCGTCCATCACCCGGTTGAAGGCCTCGGTGTCGCGGTCGATGGCCTCGACGAAGAAGTCTTTGAGGGCCTGGGCCTCGACGGCCAGGGCTTCCATCTCGCCGCGCACCGCTTCGTAGCCCTTCTTGCCGAAGGTCAGGTTGCCCACCATGGCCGACAGGCCGGCAGACATCGCCCCGCACAGGGCGGCGATCGAGCCGCCGCCGGGCGCCGGCGAGTCGGAGGCGAGTTCGTCGGCGAACTCCACCAGGTTCATCGAGGCCAGCGGTCCCGCCTTGCGGAAGCGGTACTCGATCACCTTGTGGGCCGGGTCGAACTCGGCGACCTCGCCTAGACCCAGCGTCTGGATGGCCAGGCGGACCAGTTCCTTTTCGGAGGCGCCGGTCGACGACTTCTGCCTGGCCAACGCATGGCGGCCCGTTTCGACCAGGGCATCGAGGGGGATCAGCCCGACCAGTTCGCTCCCGGTGACGCGCACGCCGAACTCGGCGGCCAGGCGCTCGGCCTCCTCGAACACGCGATAGAGCGGGGTGGTCCGGTAGTTGAGCAAATTCACCGAGATCTGGGCCATGTCGTACTGGTCCATGAACCAACCCACCGCGCGCACCGCCTTCAGGGTGCCGGGGATCGTCTCCTTCTCCCCGGTCTGCGGGTTCTTCACCACCCGCCCCTTCTCGCGCATGCGATTGGCGATGTCCTTGGCGATCTTGACGTTGCGGGTGTTCAGGTTGACGTTGTAGGCGATCAGGAACTCGCGGGCGCCGATCACCGTGGCCCCGGACCGGGCATTGAACACCGGCTCGCCGAAATCGGGGGCAAAAGCGGGATCGAGCAGTTTCTTTTCGAGGGCCTCGTACTCGCCCTCGCGAATGGCTGCCAGCGAACGACGCTCTTCGCGACGGGCAGCCTCTTCATACAGGTACACCGGGATGCCGAGTTCGCCCGCCACCCTCCGGCCGAGGCGGCTTGCCAGTTCGACGCACTCGGCCATGGTGATGCCCGAAACGGGGACGAACGGGCAGACGTCGGTGGCCCCCATGCGCGGATGGGCCCCGCTGTGCTTGCTCATATCGATCAACTCGGCCGCCTTGCGGATGGCCTGGAAGGCGGCCTCCTCCACCCCGGCGGGCGAGCCGGCGATGGTGACCACGGTGCGGTTGGTGTCTCGGCCGGGATCCACGTCCAGCAAAGCCACTTCGGGAATTCGCCGGATCTCGGCGGTAATGGCCTCGATGACAGCCAGGTCCCGCCCCTCGGAAAAGTTGGGTACACACTCGACGATCTGTTTCATGAATGACGCTCCTTGCCTTTTTGTCGGGTCTGTCGCCAGGCCTCGATATCGCGATGGTTTCCCGAGACCAGCACGCTCGGCACCTCCATGCCCCGGAATTCCCGAGGCTGGGTGTACTGCGGAAAGGCCATTTGCCCCTCCTGGTAAAACGAATCGGTAGTCACCGACTCGGGGTTGCCGACCACCCCGGGGATCATGCGGGCGGTGGCCTCGATCACCACCTGGGCGGCGGCCTCCCCCCCCATCAGCACGTATTCGCCGATCGAGATCTCCTCGTCGACCAGGGTGTCGATCACCCGTTGGTCGACCCCTTCGTACCGGCCGCACACCAGGATCAGGTGGTCGTTTCCGGCCAGTTCTTTGGCCTTCTCCTGGGTGAAGCGGGCGCCGTAGGCCGAGAAGAGGATCACCCGTCCCGGCTGTTTGGCCCGGATGAACTCGATGGCCGAGAAGAGGGGGCCGGGCATCAGCACCATGCCCGCCCCACCGCCGAACGGGCGGTCATCGACCTTCAGGTGACGGTTGCCGGCATGGCTCCGCAGGTTGATGGCCTCGATCGCCAGCAGGTTCCGCTCGACCGCCTTGCCGATCAGGCCGATGCCGGCAAAGGTTTCGATCAATTCGGGAAAGATGGTGAGAACGGAAAACTTCATGGATTCAGGTCGCGCAACCCCTCGGGCGGATCGATCAGGATCCGCCTCAGTTTGGGCGAGATTCGCCGAATGATGGGCCGCTGGAACGGGATGATCACCTGCCGACCGTTGTCGGCCTCCAGCTCCAGCAGAGGGTTCTGGCTGTGGGCAAACACCTGGATCACGCTACCCCAGCAGGAGCCCTGGCGATCGAACACCCGGAAGCCGGTCAAATCGGGGGGAGTTTTCTCGGAACCGCTGGGCTCGGCCGACAGCACGTAGCCGATGAAGGGGAGAGCAGCAGAGATCGTGTCGATCCCGGCCAGCTTCAGGCGCCAGGTCCCGCCCCGCAAACTCACGTATTCGGCAAAACCCGGGCGGCTCTTGCGCCGGGAGTTCATTTCGACGACAAACTTCTCCCGCTCCTGCAACTCCAGGGAATCGGAGAGCGACGCGAGGGCCATTTCGCCCCGGTTTCCGATCGTGCGAACTATCTTCCCGATGACAACCAATCCCCATCCACCTTGGACGGGCAGGCGATGCCAAACCGGCGATCGCCCCCGCGCCCGGAGCCCTATTCGGGCTGCTGGTCGTTGCTTTCGATGATCTCCAGGTTGAAGCGGCGGCGCTGCTTCATCCCCGAGGCGGCCAGGATGGTGCGGATCGCCCTGGCGGTACGTCCCTGCTTGCCAATCACCTTGCCCAGGTCGGAGGGGTGCACGCGGAGTTCCAGGATGGTGGTCTGCTCTCCGTCAATCTGGGTGACGGTCACCTGATCGGGGTTGTCTACGAGGGATTTGCAGATCGTTTCAACCAGCTGTCTCACGGGGACCTCCTTACGGTTGTTTCTGGAAGCGCTTGATGAGGGAGCGAACCGTCTCCGAAGGCTGGGCGCCCTTCTGGATCCAGCTCTGGTACTTTTCCAGATCGAGTTGCAGGACGGCAGGATTCTTCATCGGATTGTAGTATCCGAGCAAATCGATAAACGAAGATTCCCGGGGGCGCTCGTGATCCACGGCCACCACGCGGTAAAAGCTCTTTTTCTTGGCACCCATCCGGGTCAGGCGAATCGCAACCATAAGTATGTTCCTCCAAATGGCATGTAGGGGTTGAATTTACATCATTTTCCGGGAAATGTCAAACCGCTTGAGCATCTTGCGGAAGAACGGCTTCTTCATCGATTTCTTCATTTCCAGGAAACTCTTGAGTAGCTGGTTGATCTCCTGCACCGGACGACCCGAGCCGCGCGAGATGCGCAAACGGCGCCTTCCGTCGATCAGCTTGGGGTTCTGCCGTTCCCGGCGGGTCATCGAATCGATGATGGCCAGGGTGTGGGTGATCTTGCGGTCGTCGAGCTCTCCGCCGGCGGCCATCCCGCCCGGGGCCATCCCGGGCAACATGGCCATGATCTCGGAGAGCGACCCCATCTTGCGCACCTGGCGAAGCTGGGCGGCGAAGTCGTCGAAGTCGAGCTCGTCGGACATCATGCGCCGGCTCATCTCGCGCGCCTGGTCTTCGTCGAACTGCTGCTCGGCCTTTTCGATCAAGGTCAGCACGTCGCCCATGCCCAGGATCTGGGAGGCCATGCGGTCGGGGTGGAACTTGGCAAGGTCTGCCGATTTCTCGCCCACGCCGACAAAGAGGATGGGCTTTTCGGTGACCGAGACGATCGACAGGGCGGCACCGCCGCGACTGTCGGCGTCGAGTTTGGTGAGGATCACGCCGTCGATGCCGATGGCACTGGAAAAAGCCTGGGCCGAAGTCACCGCATCCTGGCCGGTCAGCGAATCGGCGACGTAGAGCACCTCGGTCGGGGCCAGCGCCCGGCGCACCTCGGCGAGCTCGGCCATCAACTCCTCGTCGATGTGCAGGCGGCCGGCGGTGTCGGCGATGACCGTGTCGTAGCCGTACTCGCGGGCCCGGGCCAGCAGCGCCCGGCTGATCGAGACCAGGTCCCCGCCGTCGTGCTCGAAGAAGGCCAGCCCTTCCCAGGCCCGCAAGGCGCCCGGTCGCGCCGCGAGCG
>CAZTNO010000112.1:0-8628 GCA_964614865.1 uncultured Clostridia bacterium | reverse complement strand
TTTCACGGTGTCCTGGGGGTAGAAGAACCCCTCTCGGATCACCGTCTCCCCCTTCAGGGGCAACATCAGGTCGGCCTGGAAAGAGTAGTGGGCAAAGAACTCGTGTACCTTCCAGGGGTTGTTCTTGACCTCCCGGACAAAGCTCTTCAGGGCCAGTTCGTTGATCTTGCGATGGGCGAGCTGGTGGTTGTAGCCCTCGAGCCGGGCCGGCTGGGCGAGCACCCCCCAGGCGGCGAGCAATCCGAGGGCCACGAGGGCCCGGCCCCCCTTCCGTTCCCGCCGGCTCACAGGTCCCATAGAAACCACTGGGTCCCCTCCTTGGCAAAGATCACGGTGAAACCGAGCTCCCCCTCGCGGGCCTCGAACTCGGCGGTGGCGCCCTGTTCCCCGAGCAAATGCCCTGCGGCCAGGGCCTGCCCGACCCGGGCCCAGTCCTGGCGGTGTCGCCCAAACAAGCCGCCCAGCCAATCCCGCTGCCGGGGATGGAGCAACCCGATCAACCGGTCCCCTTCGCCCGCGATCAACGCTCCGCTGAGCGTACTGGCCAGCAGGGCGGGGGCAGACGCCCCCCCGGGTTCAGCGGGGCCGTTGACCGGCATTCGGGGCAAAGGAGGGGCCGGAGCGGGGGGCGGTAACAGCGGAGGCCCGGCAGGTTCCTGGTTTTTTGGCGGTTGCCGACGGTTTTTGGCGGGTTCCGCATCCCGGGTGAGGGTTGCGAGCATTTGCTGGCGGGCGAGTTCTCCGAGCCGGCGGTGTACTGCGGGGTCGGGCCACAACGATTCGCTGCGGGTGAGCCGGTCGATGGCCCCGGCCAGATCGCCCGCCTCGGCCAGTTGCTTGGCCTCCTGGGCCAAAGCCTCTGCCTCTACCTTCCGGGGGTCGTCCATTCGCCGATCGCCGCGGGCCCCCACCGCCCCCCCGACCCCCAGCCACAACAGGGCGCCCCACAGAATCCAGCGTTGTTTCACCGCTTCCCCCTTGCGTATCGGATATTAGGCCTTTCCTTGGGGAAAAAGCAACCGCAAAACCCGGACTTTATAGGGCCCGACGCTCAGGCCGGCTGGCGTTTCAACCAAGCGTTGTAGGCGTACATCGAAGCGGCCGACAGCAGGCCGAAGGCGGTCAGGATGATCCAGCCCGTCGCCGCCGACTTCGGGTCGAGCTTGAGCAGGAACTTGCCCCCGGGCTGCATGACCTTCTCCGCCCCGCGGCACATGACCTCGTTGAACAGCCAGGCCCCGACCGGACCGCCGACCAGCGTGCCGATGGCCATCGGCAGGTTGGCGGAGCCGAGAAACAACCCCTCTTGCCCTTTGGGGGCCAGCGAGCCGATGTACTCGTAGAGACGGCTGGAGGCGAAGAGTTCACCGAAGGCGATCATGGCCACCGTGAGCACGATGAACAGGCTGCCCAGCGGGATCAGGTCGAACGCCTTCATGGTCACCCCGCCGGCGGCAAACAACGGGTAGAGGTTGATCACCATCGACAGACCGATGATCACCGTGCCGATCACGATCGACTTGATCGGTGGCAGCTTGCCGAACATGCGGGTGATCAGCAACTGGCAGCAGACGATCACGATCGGGTTGGCCATGGTGTAGAGGTCCATGGCGGGAGAGAGTTCCACCGTCTTCTTGACGTAGAGCGGCAACACGTTGTAGACCTGGTTGTAGATGAAAAAGAAGCCGCTGGAAACGAGCAGAAACATCACGAAGCGCCCCGAACGGAGCACCCGCACCATGCCGAGCAGAATCTCAGGGATGGTCTTCTTGGGCTTCTGCGGCTCGCTGGCACTGCGGACGGGATCGCGGTAGAAGAGGAAGACCACCAGAAAGGCCAGCGCCGAAGCCCCCATGGCCACGGCAAAGATCGCTTGCAGCTTTTTCAGTTCGGTGCGTACGAAAAAGGCGGTCAGGCGGCCGAACACGCTGCCGACGTTGATCACCATGTAGAAGATGGCGAAGGCCAGGGTGGCCCGCCCCATGTGGGAGCGCTGCACGGTGCCGGCGATACACGGCTTGACGAACGAGCCGCCGATCCCCACCAGCAGGATGGCCAGCATCACCGGCACCATCGTGCCGAAGCCGACGGTGACCTCGGAGGAAACCTCGGGAGCCAAAACCTGGCCACCGAACCACACCGGGAACCCCATCAGGAAGTAGCCTCCCACCAGCAGTGAGGTGGCCAGCAACAACCCTTTTCGGAAGCCGATCTGGTCGGCCACCGTGCCGGAGAGGACCGGCAGGAAGTACACCAGAAACCAGAGCACGCTGTTGAGGGTGCTGGGCCAGTAGTCGCCGAGACCGAGCTGGCCCAGGTAGATGACCACGAAACTGGCCATCGAATAGTAGGCCGCACGCTCGAACAGTTCGATGACGTTGGCGGTCCAGAAGGTCTTGGGAAAGGGATCGACGACGGGTTTTTCGGGGGTCATTGGGGCTCCTTGACGGCCAGGCCGAGATCATCGAGCTGCCGGACGGGCACCGTCGACGGGGCTCCGGTCAGCATGCACAGCGAAGAAGTGGTCTTGGGAAAGGCGATCAGTTCGCGGATCGAATCCTCCCCGCACAGCAGCATCATCAACCGGTCGAACCCCAGGGCGATGCCGAGGTGGGGCGGGGCGCCGAAACTCAGGGCCTTGAGAAAGAAACCGAAGCGCTCCTGGATCTCCCCCTCGCTGAGCCGGAGCAGCCGGAAAACCGTCTGCTGCACCTCGCTCTGGTGGATCCGCTGGGAGCCGCCACCGACCTCGATCCCGTTCAGCACCAGGTCGTAGGCGATCGAACGCACCCGCAGCGGATCGCTCTCGAGCAACCCCAAATCGTCGGGGTGGGGGGCGGTGAAAGGATGGTGGTTGGAGTCGATCCGGTCCTCCTCCTCGTTGAAAAAGAACAGGGGGAAGTCGACCACCCACAGCAACCGGCGTTGACCGGGATCGATCAACTCCTTGCCCAGACGATCGCGGAGCTTCCCCGCCATAGGCAACACCTTTCCAGTGGGGCCGCCGAGCAGGAAGACGATATTTGCGGGATCGACACCCTGGTCCTGGAAGAAAGCTTCGATCGCCGCCCCTTCGGTCTTGAGCGACCCCTTGAAGCCCTCGGCGCTGCGTCGCAGCCAGACCACGCCCTGCCCGCCCGCCTTTTTCACGAACTCCTGGATTTCGTCGAGGGTCTTGCGCGAAAAGCGGTCGCCCCCCGGCACCACCAGGCTGCGGATCGTCCCTCCTGCGGCGACGATAGCGTCGAGGACAGGCGACTTCAGCAAAACGGAAGCCGCGGTCACGTCGGTGATGCGAAGGGGGTTGCGCAGATCGGGCTTGTCGGAGCCATAGGTGGCCATGGCCTCGGCCCAGGTCAGGCGGGGGAAGGGGCGTGGCAGCTCCACCCCGATGCGGGCGAACGCGGCGGCCATGAGTTCCTCGATGATCGTCTGCAGCTCCACCTCGCCGGCAAAACTCATCTCGACATCGATCTGGGTGAACTCGGGCTGGCGGTCGGCGCGCAGATCCTCGTCGCGAAAGCAGCGGGCGAACTGGTAGTAGCGCTCGAAGCCCGACACCATCAACATCTGCTTGAACTGCTGGGGAGATTGAGGCAGGGCGAACATCCGCCCCTTGTAAACCCGGGAGGGGACCAGGTAGTCGCGGGCCCCCTCGGGGGTGGCGTTGGCCAGGATCGGGGTCTCGATTTCGAGAAAGCCGTGATTCTCGAGCACCTGACGGGCGGCCAGGGAGACCGCGGAGCGGAGGCGGAAGTTTTTTTGCATCTTCAGGTTGCGCAGGTCGAGGTAGCGGTGGCGAAAGCGCAACTCTTCGGAGACGGCGGTGCGATTCTCGGGAAAGAAGGGGGGGAGCTCGGCCTGGTTGAGGATCTCGATGCGCTCGGCCTTGATTTCGATGGCGCCGGTGGGCAGGTCGGGATTGGCGTTCTCCCGCTTGCGCACCACCCCGGTCACCTGGAGAACGTATTCGCGGCCGATCCGCTTGACTGCGGCCGCCAGGGAGTCGTCACCCGAAGCCACCACCTGGACGATCCCCTCGCGGTCGCGCAGGTCGATGAAGGTGATCGCCCCCAGTTCGCGCATCCCGGCCACCCAGCCGTACACGGTGACCGAGGTGCCAACCTGCGCCTCGCCGAGCAGCCCGCAGTAGGATTCCCGCTTCAGAACCGTGATTTCAGCCATGGCAGCAACTCCTCGACGTTCTGTTCGATCTGTTCCTGGGTGGCCATGTCCTTGACCGCCACCCGCCCGGCGGCCACCTCGGTTTCACCGAGCACCAGGGTGAACCGCGCCCCGGTGCGGCTGGCCTTGTGCAATTGCTTTTTCAGGTTGCGACCATGGTAATCGAGGGTGGCGGCAAC
This sequence comes from uncultured Clostridia bacterium, assembly GCA_964614865.1. Classification (GTDB taxonomy): domain Bacteria; phylum Acidobacteriota; class Aminicenantia; order UBA2199; family UBA2199; genus CAZTNO01. The sequence continues at coordinate 4,264 of CAZTNO010000112.1, read as the reverse complement.
CCCCCCCTGCCACAGCAGCGCCGCCAGTTTCAGGGCCTCGGGCAGGAGCGCCGGGACCTGGTAGGCGACAAACACCGCGGGACGGGAGACCCCCTCGTCTTTGGGCAGGTGGAGCAGGATACGCTCCATCCCGGCGGCAAAACCGATGCCGGGGGTATCTCCTCCGCCCAGTTCGCGAAAGAGACCATCGTAACGGCCCCCGCCGAGTAGGGCGTTTTGCGCCCCCAGCTGGCCGGAGGTCACCTCGAAGGCGGTGCGGGTGTAGTAGTCGAGCCCGCGCACCAGTTGCGAATCGAGGTGATAGGAAACACCGAGGGTGTCCAGGTGACCGCGAACCCCGGCGAAATGGTCACGGCAAGCCTCGCACAGGTGATCGGTGATCTGCGGGAAAACGGCCGAAGCGACCCCGCACTTCTCGTTTTTGCAGTCGAAGATGCGCAGCGGATTGGTCTCCGCCTTGCGCCGGCAATCCTCGCACAGCGATTCGCCGGCCTGGCGGGCGGCGGCACGCAACCCTTCCAGGTAGCCCGGACGACAGGCGGGGCACCCCACCGAATTCAACTTCAAATCGATGCTGACGATGCCCAACTCGACCAGGAATCCGACCGCGGCCTGGATCACCTCGGCGTCGATCCCCGGCCCCTCGTCGCCGAACACCTCCACCCCGAACTGGTGGAACTGGCGGTAGCGCCCCTTCTGGGGGCGGTCGTAGCGAAACATCGGCCCGATGTAGAAGAACTTGGGGGGAAACACGGTCTCCAGCAGGCGATTCTCGATCACCGCCCGCACCACCGAGGCGGTGTTTTCGGGACGCAGGGTCAGACTCCGCCCCCCCTTGTCGGGAAAGGTGTACATCTCCTTTTGCACCACCTCGGTCTCGCCGCCGATCCCCCGCTGGAACAGTTCGCTGTGCTCGAACATCGGGGTGCGGATCTCCTGGTAGAGATAGCGGCCGAAGTACTCGCGCACCCCGGCTTCCAGACGCTGCCACTGCCCGATTTCGGGAGGGGTCAGGTCGCGGGTCCCCTTGGGGATGGAAACGGTACTCATGACTTCTCCTGCGAAACGGCGGTATCCGGAAAAGCCCGGGCCAACCGCCGGTGGACGTCGTCCAGATCGTACGACATCACCCGGGTCTCGCCCACCACCGCCATGAAGTTGGCGTCTCCCTGCCAGCGGGGGACCAGGTGGAGGTGGCAGTGGTCTTTGATGCCGGCACCGCCGGCGGCACCGACGTTCATGCCGACGTTGAACCCGTCGGGGGCGAACTCCCGGCGAACGGCGGCCATGCTGCGGTGAAGCAATTCCCACATCTCCAGCGACCGGGCCGGGGCGATCAAATCGGGCGAGTTCAGATGGCCGATCGGGGCGATCATCAGATGGCCGGTGGCATAGGGGTACTTGTTCAGCAAAACGAAAAACTCTTTGCCGACATGGACCACCAGGCTGTCCGCCTCGCCGGGGGCGGCGACCGCCCGGCAGAAGACGCACCCCGGCCGCTTATCGGCCCCGGTGATGAACCTCCACCGCCGGGGAGCGGCGATGTACTTCATTTTTTCCGGTCAAGCTCGTTTTGCAACAGGTCGCCGATGGTGGTCCGGCTCTCCTCTTCCTCCGACTTCATGAACTTCTGGATCTCCTCGCGCTCACGCACGCGGTTCACCGCCTTGAAGCTGAGGTAGATCTTGCGCTTGTCGGGTTCGGTGCGCAGGATCAGGGCGTCCCGCGTCTCGCCCGGCTTGATCTGCTCCATGGTGAGCAGCTCTTCCTTGGGCTCGTTCTCGCGGGGCTCGAAATCGCTGGCCCGCACGAACCCCTCGATGTTGCGGGTGATTTCGACGGTGATGCCCATCTCGCCCACCTTCTTGACCACCACCGGGAGAATGTTGCCCGGCTTGCTCTTGCGGAAAAAATCGCGCCACTCGCCATCGGTGAGCTGCTTGATGCCGAGTTGAACCTTGTAGTTGCGGTCCACCTCGTTGGCGATGATCATGAAATCCATCTCTTCGCCCTCTTTCAGGTAATCCTCGGGCGTATCGATGCGGTAGTAGCTGATATCGGAAATCTTGACCGCCCCTTCGACGTCATCCTCGATGCCGACGAAGACGCGGGACTTGAGGATCTTCTTGACCTTGCCCCGGACGATCTCGCCGACCCGGTGGTTTTCCAGGTACTTTTCCTCGGGGCGCATCTCGAGTTGCTTGAGACCGACCTTGATCTTTTTGTCGACCGGATTGAGCTCGACCACCTGCACCCAGAGCTTGTCGCCCACCGCCACGTACTCTTCCACCGACTTGGGGCGACCTTCCCAGGTGAGGTCGGAGATGTGCAACAGCCCCTCGATCCCCTCTTCAAGCTCGATAAAGGCGCCGAATTCGACGATCTTGGTGACGCGGGCGATCAGCCGCTTGCCCACCGGATACCTGGCCTCGATGTTCTGCCAGGGATCGGGGAATTTCTGCTTGATGCCCAGGGCGATCTTGCCCTTCTCCTTGTCGATGTCGAGGACCTTGACCTCGATTTCGTCGCCCTTTTTCATCTTCTCTTTGGGATGGGTCACCCGGCCGTACGAGATGTTCTCGCGGTGGACCAGCCCCTCGGCGCCACCGATGTCGACGAAGGCGCCGTAATCGACCACCGAGGTCACGGTCCCCTTGACCAGCTGCCCCACCTGGAGCGTGTCGAACAGCTCGGTCATCTTGTGGTGCTTCTCCTCTTCGAGGAGCATGCGACGGGACACGGTGCCAGTCTTGTCCTTGCTGTTCAGCTTGATGATGCGGAAGTCGTACTCTTTGCCCAGAAACTTGGCGGGCACTTTCACCCGAAGCAGGTCGACCTGGCTCATGGGCAGGAACATCTCGACCCCCATGTCGACGATCATCCCCTTTTCGTCGGGGGTGACCCGGGCGATCCGGCCCTTCATCGGCTCCCCTTTGCGGAAGGCGGCGACCACCAGTTCCCAGCCCTCGATCTGGTCGAGCTGGCGCTTGGAGACGGTGATGTACCCCTCTTTCATGTTCACGTTCTTTGGGACCACGCGGATGGTATCGCCCACCTTGTAGCGGAGCGTGCCGTCGAAATCGGCGATCTCCTCACGGTCCAGGATGCCCTCGGCCTTCTGTCCGATGTCGATCACCACCTTCTGGTCGTTGATGTCGATGATCCGCCCCTCGACCGCCTGATGGGAGTCGAGTTCCCGGATGCCGTAACTCTTGACCATTTCGGAAAAATCCTCTTCGGGGACCTTCGGGATATCATCCTTGACCTGTTCCATGTTCAATCTCCTTTCGCGGTATTTACATGCGCAAAGAATGCGCGCGCTTTGTCGATCTCTTCGGGAGGGGTGGAGGCCCCGCCGGTGATGCCGACCGAGGCGAAGCCGCCGACTTCGGCCAGGAAAAGGGGGTCGTCGAGCTCGCCAGCGGTCTCGAAGTGGTAGGTGCGGGGATTCTGCTCGCGGGCGATGTCGACCAGCTTGTTGGTATTCGAGGAATTCCGGCCCCCGATCACGACCACGAAATCCACGGTCGGAGCGAGGTCACGCACCGCCTGCTGGCGGACCCGGGTGGCCTGGCAGACGGTATTGAACACCTCGAGCCGTTCGCTGCGATCCACCAGGATCGACACGACGCGATGGAAAAAGGAGGTGTTCAGCGTGGTTTGCGCCACCACCGCCAGGGCGGCGTAGCGGGGCAGCTCCCGTGCTTCCTGCTCGGAGTTGATCACCACCGCTCCGGGCGCATGAGAACACAGGGCCTCGATTTCGGGGTGGCTGCGATCGCCGACGATCACCAGCGGGAGCCCCCGGCCTGCCAACTCGGTGATGATGCGGTGAGATTTTTTCACCAGCGGACAGGTGGCATCGACATGGTCGATCCGTTCGGCGAGGAGGCGTTCCTCATCGGAACGGGAAGTGCCGTGGGTGCGGGTGATCAGGGTGCGTCCACGTTCCACCTGATCGAGCGATCGGGTGAGGGTCACCCCCTGCCGGCGCAGGTCGGCAAGCACCGCCTCGTTGTGGATCAGCGGCCCGTATGTGGTGACAGGTTTTTCCGCCCCCTGAAGTTCGCTGATCAGCTGCAAGGCTCGTTTCACTCCAAAACAAAATCCCGCTTCCGCGGCAACCTTGGTTATCATGGGATTTAAGGGGTTATCATATAATAGAACCCGGTGGTTGTCAACGTCGAACCGCGGCGGCTTTCGGGGGAATCTGACATCCCCCCGTTTTTTCTAGGCGGAAGTCCGAAGAATCTTTTCTGAAGAG